>JAVHLC010000045.1 GCA_031082315.1 Thermodesulfobacteriota bacterium | reverse complement strand
ACTCCGACCCCGTTTTGTGTAATGGATTCGGATAGGTTTTAGAAGCCTGTCTATTGTTGGCGGGGAGATTTTCAGCAAGGCATTGGTTACATCCGGGGAGAGTTCTCCGAAGAGTTGAACATATCCGGGAGGCCAGATCGGCAATATGACTTTGAGGCGTTTTGAGCAGGGGAGGTTCGCTTTAAGCCAGATTTCTTTGAGGGGTTTACGGATGGCCTCATTCTGATAAACGGGTGGCTTCCCTCTTTTCTTTGCCTTGGGTTTTGTAAAGCGTTTGAACCCCTTGAGAACTCTGATAGCATGTTTGCGGTGACATCGGCAGGTGGCACAGAATTCATCCAGGATGATGGTTTTTTCATGACGGGTGGCATTTTTATACCGCAAATGGATCGCCTCTGTATACTCTCTTTTGGACCGTGGACTCATGATTATCACTCCTTTGGGAAGTCGGCGTTCGGTAACACTTAATTATGAGTCAACGATCCCCTTTTAATTACTCGCTGGG
>JAVHLC010000044.1 GCA_031082315.1 Thermodesulfobacteriota bacterium | reverse complement strand
AGCGTGGAAAAACTTGGACGGGAAATAAGCAATATATGCATGTTTACCGAAGACGATCGTTATATACAACTGGTTCGCGTGGGCATCGAATCCGGATTGGCTAGGAATATAGAAAAAATCGCCCGGCGTGTCATACCGGGCATTTCCCTCCTCGGCTATAAGATACCCCTCTATGAGGAAAGCATCTATAAAAGGATGCGGGATACAGGAAAACCCATTGCTACCGGGAACATCGTTATGCAAGATAAGGATAGCGTTATCAGTACCACTGTAGAACGAATAGCCATGGATTATACCTCTCCCGGCAGTCCCCTGCGGCTCCTTATCAAGACACTCGTCGTTCCCGTGCTCCCCTATAAGTCGGTAATAGATATGCCCATTGTGGCGGAAAATAAGGTGGCAGGGGCCATCGCCCTGACCAGTGACACAGACCTCACGGAAAATGATCTGGAGCTGCTGAGGACTCTGGCCCTGATGGCCGGAAGCGCCCTGGAGCGGGTCCGTCTTC
>JAVHLC010000043.1 GCA_031082315.1 Thermodesulfobacteriota bacterium | reverse complement strand
GAAGACGGACCCGCTCCAGGGCGCTTCCGGCCATCAGGGCCAGAGTCCTCAGCAGTTCCAGATCATTTTCCGTGAGGTCTGTGTCACTGGTCAGGGCTATGGCCCCTGCCACCTTATTTTCCGCTACAATGGGCATATCTATTACCGACTTATAGGGGAGCATGGGAACGACGAGTGTCTTGATAAGGAGGCGCAGGGGACTGCCGGGAGAGGTATAATCCATGGCTATTCGTTCTACAGTGGTTCTGATAACACTATCTTTATCTTGCATAACGATGTTCCCGGTAGCAATGGGTTTCCCTGTATCCCGCATCTTTTTGTAGATGCTTTCTTCATAGAGGGGTATCTTATAGCCGAGGAGGGAAATGCCCGGTATGACACGCCATGCGATTCTTTCTATATTCTTAGCCAATCCGGATTCGATGCCCACGCGAACCAGTTGTATATAACGGCCGTCTTCGGTAAACATGCATATATTGCTTATTTCCCGTCCAAGTTTTTCCACGCT
>JAVHLC010000042.1 GCA_031082315.1 Thermodesulfobacteriota bacterium | reverse complement strand
TTTTAGGGGTTTCTTTCCCCATTGCTCGTTCAAATGACTTAGCACTGCATAAACAATTCTTTCGATACTTTGGATGTTGTTAAAACAACTCATGGGCCTTGTCCTTCTCCTCACCTCCCTGAAAGCCCTCTCGATAACATTGGTCGTCCGCACCTTGACCCATATCTCCTTGGGACAACTGTAGAAGTTAAGTAGTTCCTCTATGTCCTTCTCTACGCACCTGACCGCTTTTGGTGAGATTGGATTCCATTTATTATGCCACTTATTGTAGTGCTGTTCGGCTTCTTTCTTGTTCTTGGCAGTATAGATTGCACTGGCCTCCTTAATACACCGATCAAGATGCTTCTTCTTAAGATAATTGGCCACGTTCCTTAGTTTGTGCGCCCAGCACCTCTGTCTCTTTACAAACGGCCAGACAAGATCCACTGCGTTTTCAAGCCCCGGATTCCCGTCCGTCACTACAAGCCCCAGTGACTCGCCGGTTATACCTCTGCGGGAAAGAACCATCTTGTTAATCTCAACGGTAACCGGCCTGG
>JAVHLC010000041.1 GCA_031082315.1 Thermodesulfobacteriota bacterium | reverse complement strand
TTCTCAAGTCATTTCAGATCAGTGTCGAAACTTACCAGGGCACGGTTCAACTGAGCGGCTTCGTTAATTCCCAAAAGGCCGTCGATAAAGCGGGTGAAATCGTAAGGAGCGTCAAAGGGGTCAAATCCGTAAAGAATAATCTGATCGTGAAATAGGCGAAGGAGAAATACCATGAAATCCAGCACGAAGGACCAGGCGGAAGGCACGTTTCACCAAATGAAGGGTAAGATCAAGGAGGTCGCCGGGAAGCTAAGCGACAATCCAAAGTTGGAAGCCGAAGGTACCGGTGAGAAGATGGCCGGCAAAGTTCAGGAAAAGATCGGCCAGGTCAAGAAGGTTTTGGGGAAGTAGTGAGAGCGGCGTATCAGTAACCGTTCACCGTTGACCGTTGGCGGTTCACCGAAAAAGGCTTTTCAGGTCCTTACGGACAACGGTGGACGGATAGAAAGGCATGAGGTCTTCGGAGTGAAAGAGTTCAAAAAACAATAGTAACAACAATAAAAGGAGAACGTACCATGAAGGCAATATATTCTGGATATCTAATAGTGGCAGCGGTGGCTCTGCTGGCGCTCAGCGTACCTGTGCCCGCTTTTTCACAGATGATGGGAATGGGAAATATGGACAAGATGGGCGATATGATGGGCATGTGCATCGAACATGCAGATAAGATGGG
>JAVHLC010000040.1 GCA_031082315.1 Thermodesulfobacteriota bacterium | reverse complement strand
TAAAACCGACAAAGCTCGTAAGAGAGTAGAAGAAGAAGCACGGAACCCTGTAGAGCAAATGTTGGGTTTGATGGTCATCCCATGTTTTGAGGATAAGGGTCGAACGCGCGAGCCATTTCAGGATTTTGCCCCGGGCTTCTTCGATTACCTGCGAAATGAGAGGGGCCTTAAGGAAGGGACTATCGTCCATTACAGGGGCAATCTTTGCTCATTCGACAAGTATCTCCAAGAGATTGGCCTACACGAACTCCATACCCTTTCGCCAGTCATCCTAAGTGGTTTTGTAACCAATGGAAGCGAAAGATTGTGCAAAACGAGTCTTAGGGTCCGATGTACAGCGTTGCGGGTATTTCTTCGATATCTCTACCGTGAACGAATCGTAGCAAAAGATCTGAGCAACACCTTAGATTTTCCTCGTCTGTATCGCCTCTCGAGCATACCGCGCTCCATCACCTGGGATGAGGTAAACCGCATGCTGGAAGCGGTCGACCGCCGGACGCCTCTTGGTAAACGAGACTACGCCATCCTACTCCTGTTGGTAACCTATGGACTTAGGGCAAGGGAGATCGCCGCTTTGAACCTGGATGACATTGATTGGCGAAGAGAGCGGCTCCGGGTGCCTGAGCGGAAGGCCGACCATTTCACGGCATACCCCCTGTCCCCCATCGTGGGGAAGGCGATCCTGGATTACCTCCAACATGGCAGGATCAAAACCCCCGACCGCCACATCTTTTTCCGAG
>JAVHLC010000039.1 GCA_031082315.1 Thermodesulfobacteriota bacterium | reverse complement strand
ACCCAAAATGGCATTATCTTGCAGTAACCTAGTATTTTCTTACTCGTGGAGGAATGAGCATGGATAGGAAGAGAATGGCCTTTTGCCCTTCGATTTGCCCGGGCATCGAATGTGAGGCCAGTAATGAAGTCCTTGAATTTGCCGGCCAGAAAGGGGTTAACACTTTTGTCCAGAGAATAGAGGGCAGGGGTCTGGACCGATGCCAGTTCGGAGCAGGAGGCACTTGTTGCCGCAACTGTTCTATGGGGCCTTGTATGATGATCGAAGGTGTCCCGGAGTCTATAGGGATTTGTGGAGCCACGCCCGCGACTACAGCGGCTCGTAATTTCTGTCGTATGATCGCCGCCGGTGCTGCCGCCCATATTGACCATGGGCGGGAGACCGTCATGGGGTTTCTGGCGGCAGCCAAAGGAGAAGCGCCCTATGAGATAAAGGATGAGAGGAAACTCCTTTCCACCGCTCAACTCTTTGAGATCAAGACCGAGGGGCGAAGCATAAAGGATATTGCCATTGAACTGGGTGAAAAGGCCTTGGCCGAGTTTGGCAAACAGGAAGGCGGGCTGACCTTTATAAAGCGTGCTCCGGCCAAAAGACAGGAAATTTGGAAAAAGCTTGGTATCTTGCCGCGTGGAATCGATCGTGAAGTTACCGAAATGATGCACCGCACCCATATGGGAACGGATCAGGACTATGAAAATCTGATCCTGCAAGGTAGCCGCTGCGCCTTGGCTGATGGCTGGGGCGCGTCCATGATTTCTACGGAACTCCAGGACATTCTTTTTG
>JAVHLC010000038.1 GCA_031082315.1 Thermodesulfobacteriota bacterium | reverse complement strand
CGCCTTGTATGTTTAGAACAGATGCGTCATTATTATGGCATATAATGCTATGAGTATTCTGGATGCGATAGACCGTTTACGCCTTGGGATTTGGAAACCCGTGCCTGAGCTGGGGTCGTCGTGTCCATATCTGGTTATCCCGAACAGTTGTTTGGGCCAATAAAGCCCGCATTTTGCAAGGAAGGGGGTCAGATTGAATATGAAAGATAAATCGGGATGTTTTGCAGGTATTGATGTTTCTAAAGACCGTCTGGATGTTGCTGCTAGACCCAGTGGGAAAATTTGGACAGTAGCCAACGATGCTAAGGGTATCAGGTCCTTGGTAGAGGCTTTGGTGGATTTAAATCCACTTTTGATCGTAATGGAATCTACCGCTGGATTAGAGATGCCTGTGGCAGTGGCCTTGGCAGCGGCTGGACTTAATGTGGTTATTGTCAATCCTCGCCAAGTCCGAGATTTTGCCAGGGCTACCGGGAAGTTAGCCAAAACGGATCGCATTGACGCCCAGATTTTGGCTCGTTTTGGTGAGATGATCCGGCCTGAAGTCCGGCCTTTAAAGGATGAGCAAGTCCAGGAACTCAGCGCCCTGATTAGCCGTAGACGCCAAATCGTGGAGATGCTCACCGCCGAGAAAAATCGTCTCACCTCTGCCCCAAAACGTATACAGAAGGACATTAAAGTCCATATCCAATGGCTTGAGAAACGCCTCGATAACGTCGATGACGAGATCCAGAAACGCATTAAAGCCAGCCCGATCTGGCGAGAGAAAGAGGCCATCTTACAAAGTGTCCCTGGAGTTGGCCCAGTTCTTTCCGCCAGCCTCTTATGTGACCTTCCAGAACTTGGGCGGCTCAATCGAAGACAGGTTGCCGCCTTAGTGGGTGTGGCCCCTTTAAACCGTGACAGTGGACTGTTCCGCGGGAAACGGAAAGTCTGGGGAGGCCGTGCCAATATCCGTGCAGTTTTGTATATGGCCACTTTGTCCTCGGTACGTGCCAATAGTGTACTTAGGCTCTTCTATAACCGACTATGTGAGGGAGGAAAACCCCATAAAGTTGCTTTAACCGCATGCATGCGAAAATTAATAACTATTTTGAATAGCATGATTAAAAACAATACACTATGGCAACCATGCTTAAAAACCGCTTGACAAAAAACACAGTTGCTCAG
>JAVHLC010000037.1 GCA_031082315.1 Thermodesulfobacteriota bacterium | reverse complement strand
AAAGAAGAGGTATTGCCAATGCGCAAAAAGGCGTCTGTTAGTTCTGGAGTAAGCCACTTGGACCGCCTGCTCGGCGGTCTCTTCATCGGTGATAACGTGGTCTGGTATGATCATTCCGGCAGCCTGGCATCGGTCTTTTGTCTTAATTTTCTCCAGGCATCACTATCCAATCATAAGCCGGTAATTTATGTCACCTTTGACCGCTCCCCCAGAAACCTCCTTGATAAACTGGGTCCCCTGGCGGACAGCCCGAATCTTACTATCCTTGACGCCTTCACCTGCGGTAAGGGAGCATCCACCCCCGTCTTCATGAAATTCTACGAAGAACCTGATCCCGAACGCCTCTGCCATATCAGGAGGGTGGAAAAGCCGGGAGACATGGACTATGTAATAGAAGCCCTCTATGGGCTCCATGAGGCTTTAAGCGGAGATGTCCGTCTCGTATTTGAAAGTATCACGGGCATGCAAAAACTCTGGGGAGGGGAAGAGGCCGTACAGAAGTTTTATTC
The DNA here is from genome assembly GCA_031082315.1 of Thermodesulfobacteriota bacterium. Lineage (NCBI taxonomy): Bacteria > Pseudomonadati > Thermodesulfobacteriota > Thermodesulfobacteriota bacterium. The sequence continues at coordinate 690 of JAVHLC010000037.1, read as the reverse complement.
TCATTCCTGCCCCCGCCTCTATGAATTGAATACTATAGCCTACTGGATAATGGAAAAATTGGCTCACTCGCCCCAACTCAGGGCCCAGATCAATCAGATTGCCCAGGTGGCCATCGATCTTTCTATAAAAAGAGGCACCACAACCCTGACCATTCTAAAGGCCGAAGGTCGCAGCACAGCGGATATGCATGAACCTTGCCGCTACTGGACAAAAGGTCTCGCCATCACATTTGACAGGCAAAAACAAGGGGCCAATGGGATCAACCTGGGCTCTCGCGTCAAAGAACTCCGGATGAGACAGGGCTTATCTCAGGCTGAGCTTGCGAAACTAGTGGGAGTTACTCCCAGCACTATCTCCCAGGTAGAGACCGACATTATTTATCCCTCACTGCCGGCCCTTCTGAAGATGGCCGAGGTCCTTTCAGTTGATGTCGGTTCACTATTGCAACCGTCTTCAAGATCAGAAAAACAGATCATCTTCCCGGCTGCTGAGGCTGTAGAAGCAGGGTTTGAAGATATCCCTAGTGGATCGATCCAGGGTAAGCTTTTAACGCCGCCGGATTTTCAGGGCAACATGGAACCCTATATCATTGAAATAGAGCCCCACCAGGAGCTGCCTGCCCATTTTTTCCTTCACAAAGGCGAGGAGATAGGCTATGTCCTTTCAGGCAAATTAAAAATGGTTATCAG
>JAVHLC010000036.1 GCA_031082315.1 Thermodesulfobacteriota bacterium | reverse complement strand
TGTGCCGAATACTGAGAAAACGGAGAAAAATTTCGCATCCATGTCGTTTTTTGCTTGACTTTTGAAAAAGTGTTAGGGCGGCGAATTTTTCGTAATTACATGATATTTGGAGGTAATTACGAAAATGACGTACACCATCGAACCCTGGAATAAAAGAAAAATACCGTCGCTTCATGAATTGGTAACACCGCTACAAGACGAATTAAAAACCATGGCCCCACTTAAATCTCAAGGAAACAAACCCTTGCAAATTGAGTTCGAACATCAGCTCAATGCCTTGATCTACTTCCATCTTGAAGAACACACTTCCGGCACGCATCTGCTCCAGGTTCTCAAGGAGGACTCTTTGGTCCGAAGCCTGATAGCCCCGCCGGATGGCCTGAAGAAGAGCACCTTTTTCGAGGCCATCAACTCTCGTGGACTTGAGCAGCTGTTATATCTCTTCGAGCGGCTCCAAGCCAAAGCTGCTAAAATCCTGCCCAGTGCGCACCCCAAACTTGGGGATTTAGTGGCCATTGACGGATCATTGATCGACGCCTGTCTCTCCATGTACTGGGCCGACTATAGGGACGGCTCCAAAAAGGCCAAGATACATCTCGGATTTGACATCAATCGTTCTATCCCTTGCAAGATATTCCTTACCGACGGCAAGGGTGATGAACGCCCCTTTGTAAGTAAAATCCTCTCGCCCGGACAGACCGGCGTTATGGATCGATACTACCAATGCCACAAGAGCTTTGATGCCTGGCAGAGAGAGGGAAAACATTTCGTATCCCGGATCAAGGCCGGCACCAATAAGACCCTGATCAGAGCCAACGAGGTCAAACCCGGCGGAATTGTTTTCTACGATGCCGTTGTTCTCCTCGGAACCCCTGGAATCAACCAGACCAAGGAGCCCCTTCGTGTGGTCGGTTATCGTATCGGTTCCGTAAGTTATTGGGTAGCAACAAACCGTTATGACCTCGCAGCAGAACAAATTGCTATGATTTACAAGCTCCGCTGGGAGATAGAGAAATTCTTCGGTTGGTGGAAGCGCCACCTCCGGGTCTATCACCTTATCGCCAGAAGCGAATACGGCTTAATGGTACAAATCCTCGCAGGCCTGATAACTTATCTCCTTCTCGCCATTTACTGCCACCAAAAGCACGGTGAGAAGGTCAGTATCCAAAGGGTCAGAGAACTGCGCATCAAGATTCAAAATGAAGCCCGCAATTTCGCTGCCTGTGCGGTGCACGCAGACAAGGACAATGATCTCACAGCCGAAAATATCAAAGATCAATGGGAATACTTACATGCAAAAACCTAACCGGACAAAGCTGA
>JAVHLC010000035.1 GCA_031082315.1 Thermodesulfobacteriota bacterium | reverse complement strand
CACTCAGAGATCTGCAAAAGTAGTCTTCAGTCCTTTGCTTCGGAGAAAAACGAAAAGCACAAAATCTCTTCCTCATCAAGGCGAAAGCTGTCTGGACAGCATAGTTATACCTCCGAGGAAATAGGCCCACAACTTCAACCCCCGGCATTGCCTCTTGCAGGCCGTTCAGGTCAATTGACTCGCCATCCCGGAAGAACGCCAAGACTCTGCACGTATGACCTCTGCTGGCCAGGTAATTAAACAAATTGAGAGTCTGAACCTGCATTCCTTCCCTGGGCGGGAAACGAAAGTCTGCTAACACAAAAAGTATCTTCAATGTGTGCTCCCCCCCGGCACATTTGTTGCCTGCAAGCGATTACGGCGACCACTTGCATCGCTGAGTCTCATAATCCATTCGCATAGAAACAATGTGACAACATAAACCGGTAATTGATGCAAGATTGCTCTGTCGAGCACTCCATCAATTGCCATCGACAAGACAAACATTAGTAGAAACACCTGTGCGATTATTTTGCTTCTGAGGCCGGAGTCGGCAAGCTTTCTCCATGCCCACAAAACAGTGTACGTAAAAAGCCCCATACCTAGGAGCACCATCCAATCGCCGCCGATTGTGAAGAAGAAACCAACGAGGGATGGGGCCAAACCAAACGCATCAATTATTTCTGGAGGTGCCCCGAAAACATTGACCGTCAAATGCCCGGCAAAACCACGAGGTCCTGTCAATACTTCCCATGTACGCCATCCGAGTGGTTCGGCATCATATGCCACGAGTGCCATAAGAATATCTGAGCCGGATATCCGCATCAAAATGAGATCCAGTGTTGCCCCAAGCATGGACAATAAACTGGAGGAACCCAGAATTTCGGACCGCATCGCGGTGGAAAGAGCTGCGATCATGTTGTCTGGATAACTATGTTGAGCAATGCGCAAAGCCATAATAAACGGATAGAGTAACAGCGAAAATGAACCCACGATCAAGCCAAAGCCCATATGATATGCTCGGATCTTGCCGCCGTTGAGCAACCAAAGTAAACCCAGAGCAATGAGCAAGAAGAAGAGCGTGCTCTTACTCGCTCTCAAAAGCATGTCAGAAATCCCATACAAAATGAGGACTACCGTTCCAAGTAGGGTCCACGACTTCCGTCGTAGTCGGAATCCTCCCCATATAATCAAGATTAGGATTATAGGGATCGTGATGAGTCTTAAATAGACTATTAGCCCCTCCAAACGAAACGGTAAGGCTTGCTTTTGAAGTCCCATAACTATATCAAAACCAAATGTCAACAAAGAACTTACGCCAATTAAAACTAGAGCAACAGTTAACGAAAGATACAAGCTAAGCACAGAAGGCTTTGCTGGTTGCTCTTGGGGTCGATGTTTCTTGTTCAGCAGGCAAGCAGTCCCAGAAATAAAACAAAAGGTAGAAAAAGCTAGAGTTGTAGTAGTATAAACCCTTAACAAGATTTCATCTGAAACGAAGTAATCATAAACCCTCAGCGGCAACAGATAAACTAAGTCTGGATCTATAATCATGAGGTAGAACTTCAGGTAATATGCACCCCAGAATACCAGGAAAAGAATCCAGACGGGTAGATGTTCTATGAAGGGCCTCTTCAATACGGAAAACAGGAAGAAGCACGCGACCAAAGAAACCGCCGTCAAGAAGAAGTACTCAAGCGCATAATCATTGAAGAAATTCATGGTAAGCACGTATCCCACCGGAAATAGAAACGCGAGCAGCCAGCGAAGGCTTGATGATCTTCCACCGGTTTTTCGCTCATAAGCCTTTGTAATCATCATTCAGGTCCTTTCACAGGGCAGTATCTGTGCTACAGATGTCAGGACGGGCGTGTTAAGCCTGTTGGGAAATTCTTAACTTATTCTTTTCAGCATATGGCTGTCAAGTCTTCTGTTTTGGTCCAAAGGCTAGGATAGCATACCAACTCTTTAGCTTGACCAAACGGTAACCACCAATGAGATCTGTAATGTTCGGAATCAGCCCCGGCGTCGAGGTGAATACAGAACCCTCCGGCGTATTGTCGCTGCAAACTGTAAGGGCTTAATAAATGAGATTCGGAATAATGCTTCCTGCCACCAGTTTGACCCCATGCCTCGGAGGACCTCCATTGAAGAGATCGCAGAGCAGCGGTCCCCCTTGAGCGCAGAGGACATAGCCAGATATTGGACTACACTCTTGCAGTAACGCCTGACTAGCTCACGGTACTCGTACAGTGGCGACTCCGGGCAACTTGACCAGTCCATGAAAGCCCGATGTGAAAGGGCCACTTTTTCAGCTTGCCGCGACACCGCCTCGAAGTGAACCCGGTATTGCGCCAATGGCCGAGGACAGAACCGGACTATCCCTCC
>JAVHLC010000034.1 GCA_031082315.1 Thermodesulfobacteriota bacterium | reverse complement strand
CTTGCCCAGATGGAGCGTGAGCTTTTGATAGAGCGCACCAGGGCGGGTCTTGCCGCGGCAAAGAAGAGAGGCCGCGTGGGAGGAAGAAAGCGGCTTATGACCGCAAGCAAGGTGGAAGCGGCGAAAAAGCTCATGAGCGAGGGTATGCCGCCCCGGGAGATTGCCCAGAATCTCGGCGTCTCTGTTCCCACATTGTATCGGTGGTGCCCGGCATCATAGAGAGCATCGAGTATCTAATCAATACCGTATTCAATACCCAATCAATACCTTATTCAATACCTGCGCTGATTTTATAAACCACGGATCTGCCCTTTCCTTCTCTGATTAAGATTTCTTTCTTAACCAAATCAGTCAATTCCAAATAGGCAGTTTTATCTGAAATGCCATTCAATTCCATATATATCCTTTTGCTGATTGACGGCTTTTCCCTTAAATAGCTCATCGCCTTTTCTTGTCTTTCGCCTAAGTCTATCTCTATCCCGGTCTCTTCTTTTTCCTTTCTTATAACCTTACTCAAATCTGCAGCATACACAAGGGTGAATACTCCTCCGGGAGCTTCCTTATATTCAGGGAGCGGCGGCTTAAGAGGATGTTTCTCGAATTGCTCTTTTATAAGATGCATCCCATCACCATAAGCTTCTACATATCCATAACCATAAAGAGCTTTCATAATATCAGGGTTGCGGTGAAAGGGTCCGACACTATAGATTGTCTCTGGAGTTATTGGTTCTACAAAACTCCCCGGGCTCCATACCTGAATATGATTAGTAAAGCATTTGATGATGATCCTGGAACCCCTTATCTGATACTCTCTATGAGCAATGGCATTGATAATTATCTCTCGTAAGGCGGGAAGAGAGTAATCGGGAATATCTTCTCTTCTGCCTTTTAATCGCGGCTCTCCCCGGATAGAAGCAACCTGGATGTGGTCAGAAACGCTATCAATGATTTTCTCAATAATCTGAGGTAACGTTCCAGTAAATTCTTTTGAACGGTAGTCTTTGGTAATTTCTTCTCCTGAATATCTTACAACCGGGACTTCACTTTGAGGGAGAAATCGTTGAGGATCCCTGCCAAAAATGAGTATGCCGGCCACTGTCGGCTTATAATCCTCTCCTACTTTTACAATACTTCCCAAGGCGTTCAAAAGCTCCAAATCAGGTTGGGCAAGCTTTTTATCGCGCCTTTCTCCGTAGGCTTCCCGATATTCTTTCAGAAGCTCGAAGTCAATGTCCTTGAGTGTCGCTTCTTCTACAACAGTCGCTTCGTATCTTAACCGCCCCCGCTTGCTGGATAGGTTGACGATTTCACTTTGAGAAGCGGGAATGTTTTCTGATCCCCGCCGCAGAAGGACTTTACCTGTGGTGGTAAATAACGCCGTTGGCTGATATGGCACGGTTACCACAAAAACCAGGCTATTTTGGATAATTACTTCCTCTACGGAAATATTCACCGCCGGTTCAGCGCAAGGGAGATTGGCTGCCCGATGAATGGTATTTATTACTTCTTCCTTTTTCTTTATACCTGATACGTGTCTTGTTTTTTCATTTACCCCGATGATAACTTTGCCGCCATTAGTATTGGCAAAGGCAATCAACGTTTCCGCCAGGCCTGATGGCCTGACTGCTGCATCTTTTAGTTCCAGGCTCTGGGATTCCCCATGGGCAATGAGATCTAAAATTTCTTGTTCTGTCATAACAGACCTCATTATATATCACTCATCGAAATAGGGCAAGGCTGTGTTGCGTTTTGCCCAACTCTGCGATCCTGGCTCGGAGGAGCAGAAGGTTGCTCATCTTTATACCCCAGGAAATTTCTATGCCGTCACTCATCATCATTCTCAGGGGCCGAATCAGTGATTTTCTCCAGGACATCCATTATGTGCTCTATGGCTTCTTGAAGAGGGAAGAGCTCATCCTGTATCTCATTCGCCAAGTCCCATATAGTTTCTCCACCGGAAGTAATTTTCTCATCCATCACCATTTCATGGAGCTTCATGAGTTTCTCGCGAATTTCAGGAGGTCTATTGATTTCCCTGTCTTCAACTATACCCCGAATTTCATCAAGGCTGGAGACGGCCTCAAGGATCTCCATAGAGGAAAACTCTTCCATGAGTTCTTCAAATGCTTTTTTCTTCGATTTCATCGCGTGTCTCCCTTCCTGCCTCTCCCCGTACATTGCTTGTTTCTTGCCGGTCGAGCAGATTCCTGCCCCTTTGGTCGCCATTGCGCTGCCCTGGAGGAGCGCCGACTCCCCGGACAGGAGTTCTCAAAACTCATATCTGTGGGAGCAGATCGCGAAATTGCTTTCAAGAATAGATTTCGATAACGCGGGAACCCATTGAAACGGTAAATTCTGCCCCCGGGAAAATCTCTTCTCACAAACGAGGGTTTGTGAGAAAGAAAAATTTCTGCGGTAAATGGCTACTGGGTAACAATTCCATGGTCAGCCCTCGGTTTTAATGGACTCCAAGATGTCACCTTTCGCCGATTCTGGTATAATAAGTACAGAGGACATTTTGAAGCGCTGCTGTTCTGAATTGTAGATTTCACTTTCTAACGGACCCGGCTTTTACTATAGTGAAGCCGGACAATAAGGAGGGGTTATGGCAAGTAAGTCAGTCTTCGCGTTGTTTCTCTGGGTGTTTGCCGTTATTTTTTGTGCCTTTCCGGTGTATGGAGATGATTACCTCATATATCCCACGCTGCCGGGTACCAATTGCCGGGACTATTCAAAGCCGGCCTGCCGCAGGGAGAATAATAACATTTATCCTACGCTTCCGGG
>JAVHLC010000033.1 GCA_031082315.1 Thermodesulfobacteriota bacterium | reverse complement strand
TGGCTTTTTCTTCCGCTTTGTAAGTTCTTCTCTTTTCCATGCCTCTTATTATAGCTTAAGAATTTTGTTTCTGTGTCAAACCTATGGGTCCATTATATAACCATCTGTCACACCAAGAGCCATTAACAGCATTCATCGCCAAATCGGGGGGCCATTTGCGGCCTCCACTACTGGACATACATGGGCGGAGCTTTTAGCCATCCCTTCAATTTCCCAAACTTAACCAACTTATCGAACAGGCGTAGTTCCTCAATGGCCATTTCAATGATTGTTTTTCGGAATTGGTCATTGGTCGTTATTGAACGAATAACCCGGGCATGAAGTTCCAAGAAGCCCTGTATGCCAAAAAAAACGTCTCTGAATATGAACTCATCGTCAATTACTTCACCGTGGCTGAGCAAATTAACGCTCTTTGGAGGTCTTGTTGGTAAGGGTAGGCGAAAAGTATTCATTTCCTTTTCCAAGATGTCAGCCTGCCCCTCTAAAGTACTTGATAGACCCTTGGCCAATATTGCCTTAAGGTCAGGATCGTGGGCAAAATTCAGATATATTTGGGTTTTCATAATTATGTCATAGCGGGTTAGCAACATGTCCCATAGTATATGAATTTCTCCAGCGTCCATTTTGGGTTGCTCCGCCGTTTCTGCCCTTCCTAAGTGGTAATTGCCTATTTGAACCATGACTAATCCTGCTTTCAAAAGTATTATTTCATAGTTTGTGCAGCCCAAACTCCATTATACCGGTATATTTAAGGAAACAAATACCAGGCAGTCTCAGGTTTGCAGGGAACCGACGAACTTGCCGAGATCCGGCCCAAAAGCCAGGGAATAACCGAACAGCACCCACTGCACCGAAACCACGCACAGGCACATAAAGGCCAGCATCACCGTGTTGAGGACGTTCCGCCGGGCGGACATCCCCCCGTAAAGCAAGGCGACCCCCGGAACCATAAGCATCACCAGCGCCGCCGAGATCAGGATGAAGGTGGTGTCGCCGGTATCTATGACCGGCCCTTCTTCAGCGGCCCAGGCCGCCGCGGGGGCGGTCAACAACAACAACACCGTCGCCGGCAGTCCGCGGATCATTCCGCGGGTAAACAGTGACGTACTCATTTGCCCGTCTCCTTTCTTTGACAATGAAAAAAAGCTTACCAGAACCCCGCCCCAAAGCACCACCAAACCCTTACTCATCTCCAATCTCTACTCCATTTACGGAGACAGTATGCGCCGTATAGGGATTCCTTAATATTTTCCACCCTTTCACCCCGCCTGGCAAGCGAAAAGCCGGTATCCAAGTCCACCCGCGATAGCAGGATAAACAGCGTAGACCCTCGGGAATATGGCAGGAACGAGACGGTGCAGTGAGCAACTCAAAAACCGCCGGGACCCGGACGTCGCGAAAAAGGGGCGCCGATGCCGCTGCCCATCCCCTTTCGGGATGAGACTATGTAGCCCTGTAGACCACGCCATAGCAACGCAACCACTATTACAAAAGGGGTGAAGCCACAGGCATGCATGAATGGCTGTTGATGGCCTACAAGGTTCCGCCGGAACCCTCCAGCCGGAGGGTGACCATATGGCGCAGGCTCAAAGGCTTGGGGGCGGTATACATTCAAAATGGGGTATGTATTCTGCCCAAAAACGAGGACCACCAGAGACAGTTTAAGATTATCCAAAACGAAATCATTAATCTTGGGGGTGAGGCCCTTCTGCTGGAAACCGCCGGCCTGGACAGAAAACAAGAAGAGGATATAATCCAGCGCTTTAATGAAGAAAGGAATGCCGAGTACCGGGAGTTTCTGGGCAAATGCCGGGATTACATAGCAGAGATTGACAAAGAGACCGCGGATATGCATTTCACCTATGCTGAACTGCAAGAAAATGATGAAGACCTGAAAAAACTGAGAAACTGGTTAGAGAGAATCAAGAAGCTGGACTACTACGGTGCTCCGCTTCTGGCGGAGGCGGAAAAACAGTTGACAATATGCGAGCAGGTGTTGGAAGAATTCGCCCGCAAGGTCTATGACGCCGATGAACCAATGGACTTGAAAGTGAAAACAGACCTGAAAACCTAAGGGGGTGGGTGAAGTATGGAAATATCCCTGATTGGTTCACTAATTACTTTTCAGGTAACCTTCACCGAACTTTTTATTGCCGCTACGGTTGTCGCCTCGGTGACTTACAAATACGGATGGAAAAGCGCGGCTCTGGGGTCGGTGCTGGGGGCAATCGCCATCGCTGTGATTTCCTTTACTCTGGGTAGTGCCGCCTCCTGGATGCCGATACACATCTTGGATTAGGTATCCGGCATCTTGCTTTTTGGTTTTGGTGTATTCCTTTATGATGAGTTCTGGAGCGCACACAAAAAGGGAGAAGGGGCCGCCGTCATCGACCGGGGAGTGCCTGTTGCGGAGGGGGCACCCGCCAGCCTTTACGTTTCCCCGCCGGCCGTGGCGGGGAGCTTGGGCCTGATCGTCATCCTGCTGGTCGTGAAGGTGGCCGCCAAGTTCGCCGGGGTGTGGCCGGTGGCCCGGCTGTTCAAATACAGTCCGCGGGAGAGCATGTACACCACCCTAGGTCAGGTCCTCGGATTTTCGGATTTAGCGTTCACTTCGGTTTGCCCACCGCACTTCTGTTTTATGTTCTATTCGCCGATAAGACAAGTACTCCATTAAATCCGAAATCCGAGGACCTGACCCCATCAACCTGATTCCGCTCACCACAGTGTGTAGGAGCTTGAAAGCCGCCTTTTGACCGTTGAGCGCCTGCCGGTTGACATGGAAACAGGATTGCCTTATCATTACTGCTAATCTTCCTTCAGTTAAGCCTCAATTCGTAATTCGGGGTTTACAATCCAGGGGGATAGAGTCTATAATAACCCAGAAATCGGTGGCTGAAGCTGCCGGAACCCGG
>JAVHLC010000032.1 GCA_031082315.1 Thermodesulfobacteriota bacterium | reverse complement strand
TTCTCCGTTTTCTCAGTATTCGGCACATGCAAAAACCTAACCGGACAAAGCTGATATCGACTCGACTTTTTTCGTCGAGATCGGCAGTTAGGGGTAATCGTATAAGAATTTGCTGAATAACACAATAAGAAAATCTAGTTAAATATTAAGTGGATAGGGTCGATAAGGCAAAGAACGATATTAGCTTCTCAATCGGGAAAAGTCTACTTTGCCAGTCATGAAGATTTGCGGTCGCAGATGTATAGAGAAGGTAACCTATCGACCGGCTATGTTTAGATTGCAGACCTTAACAGCCAAGGGGCCGCTGTAGGATTCCCGCTTGGTTGTCTCCTGAGAAAAATAGATTTCCTGCATGGCCCTGGACATAGTGCCGGAGATTGACCCTCCTTTGATCGGCACGAGTTTATCCCCATCAATTAGATACCCTACGCGAATCTCTCCGGAAAAGGCCCCGGTGACCGGGTTGGGCTCAAAAGTAGAAAACTTGAGAAGGTGAAGCACCGGGGAAGGGGACATGAGTTCTTTCAGAGAGTAATTTCCAGGCGAGACCACAACATTCGCGAAGTCACCGGTAGGTTTTATTCCCAGGTAATCGGCATACCGCTTATTGGCGGTGCGGTTTCTGAAGATGTTATTCTCGATCACCAAGACCTTTTCAGGGGCCAGCCCATTTTCGTCAAAAGATTTGCTTTTCATGCTTCCCGGCAAAAAGGGGTCACTTATGAGCGTGAGCCTCTCGCCTTTTGGGTTACTCATTATAGTCTCGTTTTCTTTAAACTGAGACCATCCCTGATAGGCGGCTTGGCCGCCGGCCTGGGCGATGAAATAATTAAAAAAGGTATCCAGGGCCTCTTCCGCAAATATCACATCATACAACCCCGTAGGCGGCGGCTCAGCCGTCAACAAATCCCGGGCATAGGCGGCATATTGATTCAGGGTGGGAGCCAGGTTGAGGTCGTCATAAAGGCGGCAGCGCTTTAGGCCTTCAATCTCACATTCTTTATCTTTATTTCCGGCCAGAAAGACAAAATCAACCATGGCTTCCGTCTCTTCGCGGCCGGCCCGGAGGCCGGTAGAGTTGAGAAGGGTATATATACTCTCCGCCACGAATATCTCAGAAGAACTTAATTTGATTCCCGGATAGTTGAAAGTGATCAGATCCCCGTGAATCTGCTCAAGATAATATGCCGGATCAGATGCAACCTTTGCGTCAAAAGTCTTTACGGCGGGGTAGGCCTGTCCGGGTTCGGGCAGGGAGAAGGGCTGGTTGGCAATCAGCCGGGCCATCTCCAGGGCGGATTTAATCTTTGGGCGTGGGAGATCATCTCCAGTCAGCACAAAAGAAGACTCTCCCAGGAAATTCTGACCATCTCTTTCGTACGTAAGATATACTTTTACCTGAAACTCTTCGCTCGTTACTTCCCGGATGTTTTCTACGTCCTGAAAGATAGTATAAAGCTGGGACTCACGGCGCTTCAGTTGGGTTACTTCCCACGCGGTCAGTTCTTTTACAGATGATAGGTAATCGGCAATCTCAGAAAGAAGCATTCCGGTCTCCTCAGCCCAGCCGGGCCTTTAATCTCAGGTACGGGCCGCCGTCTGTTACTTTAACCCACTCCTTATGCCCCTTGCCGCACATACCCAGGCCCCCGATCTCCATTTTATCGCCAACCATGGTAATGGACTTGAGAAGTTCCGGGACATAGCCGGTTACGATGACCGGGCTGTAAACCTTACCGGTCAGTTGGCCGTCGCGTATTTCCTCGGCATAGTATCCTTCGAGCTGAATGCCCCATCCCTTGGGATCTTCCATGCCGTTTGAGGGGTGGTCGAGAAAATAGCCGAAGGAGATATCTCGCACCATCTCCTCAAAGGAATTTCTCCCCGGTCCAAAATACGTATTGGTCATACGGGCATAGACCTTGTGCGTAAATGACTCACGCCTCCCGTTGGCCGTGCGCCTTATATTGAGACGAAGGGCAGAGTTAAGGTCGGTCAGGCCGGATTTTAATATGCCGTTTTCGATTATCTGCGTTTCACTCGCCGGTTGCCCCTCGTGGTCGAAGAAAAAAGAGGCGGCCTGGCCGGGGAGGGCAGGGGAATCGAACATGTTCACCAGAGGGGAGGCCACCTGTTTATTAATGTACTCGGCGCCTTTGGCCCTGCGTTTAAGAAACATATCTGTCTCCATGCCGTGGCCAAAGGCCTCGTGGGCAAATATGCCGGCAAACGCCGGAGAAAAAATACAGTCATAGTGGCCGGGGTTAAGACGCTCCGCATAAAGGATGCGGGCGCAATCCGTAATAAGCCTGTCGAGCTTTTCTTCAGGCAATGCCGCATGTTCGTAGCCGCCCTGATAGGCGTGTCCGGTGTGGAGTTGGGCGGCCCTTTCACCGTTACACATCACAACAAAGGCCAGTGCCTGGGTTCTTTTCAGGTCCTGATAGAGCTTTTTATGACGGTTCACGAAAAGTTCCCGTGTCCTTACAAAAAGGTATTGGCAAAGGGCGCTGGTTATCCGTTTGTCGGCCCGTTCCACCCGGTCTTTGCAGGACCCGCAGAGATCTATTTTCCGGGCAAGAGGAATATCTTCGTTTTTTATCTGACGCTGGACGTAAAATTCCTGGTCCGTCATTTCTCCAGGGTCGATTACAGGGCCATCGTAGCGAATCAGGTCTTCTGCTTTTTTGACGAGGTCCTGCGCCGTCTTTTTCAGCATCTCCGGCCTAAGGTCGTTTGTCGCCGCTTCCATGAAATGACGTCCGGTGAAGACCATGAACACCACTCCCCGCCGGGGAGGCAACGACTCGGCCTTCTGTTCATGGGTCTCTACGGTGACCTTTTCTCCTTCCGTCTCCATAGCCAAGGCAGAGGCGTAAGGGACCTTTTTCTCCATGTCAAAGACGAGATCGGCCAATAGAAAATTAAGCGTCTTAATCATAATTACCATAATACTCAAAGGGCGGGCTGTTGCCAAGAACAAAAAGCTTGTCCCTGATCTGCCATCAAGACATCATCTGCGGCGTTGCCTTCGATCGCTCCTCCTTGCGGCGTATT
>JAVHLC010000031.1 GCA_031082315.1 Thermodesulfobacteriota bacterium | reverse complement strand
AGCTTCTCCTCAATGCCGGGGTTTTCCGCCATCACCTCTTTTAAGGCCCTCTTATTGATCTTCTCCCTCTCCTCCGAAGGCGCCGTCTTCTTCCACTCCTCGGCGGCCAAGGCGAGCTCCCGCTCCCTTTTCTCTCTCTCCTCGCGGGCCGCAGCCTCCCGCACCTCAGCCTCTCTCTCCTCGCGCTCCCGCCGCGCCGCCTCCTCCCGCTGCGTCCTCGTGGAAAACCCCTCGGGTGGCTGCCAGTCCTGCTCGACGGCTTTCTTCAGCATCCCGCCGCGGTTCTTTATCGCCTCTCCTTTGTACAGCTTATATTCCAGTATTTCTATCTTTTCGAGGAGAAATGCCGGAGAATACTTTTTAAGCCAGGTTTTTGCCATCTCTCCTGCAATCCCATATTCTTTCAGCATTTTATCATCTAAAGCAACAACAACAGGCGATACCACTAGGTTTTCTTCTGAGTATGCCGCATTTCCATGATCGAACCCACTCTCATGAGAAAGATCATTTTGTTGTTGTCTTTTTATATATATCTTTTTAATGGGGGTACGATTCGTATCCTTTTTTTCGCCGAAAAGGGTATGATTTGTATCCTTTTCGTTCTCTAAAGGGGTATGATTCGTATCCTTTTTTTCGCCGAAAAGGGTATGATTTGTATCCTTTTCGCTTTTCCTCTCTAAAAGGATATGATTCATATCCTTTTTTGCCTCATCTGAATTTTCAGAAAGCTTCTTATTGTAAGATTTTGAGCGGAGTCTTGGATGAATTCGATATACTTCTTTTTCTGGCAGTGGTGTATTCAGGGGTTCAATTATTTCAAACTCTGTTGTTTTGCCTCTTCCAGCAGAGGTCTCGTATTTGATGAGACCCATTTTGACCTGCTTTTCCAAATGGTGTTTTATATTTGGTCTGCTGCTTATGCCGGCAGTCTCACAGAGTTTTTCGAGTGAATAATAAAATTTATTATTTCCGAATCGCTCTCTCAGTTCTAAAAGTCGTTGAAATATACTCCAACCACTTGCCCCGAGAGCCATAGGAAGTCCACTATATCGGATCCAGAGTGGATATCTGGCAAATATAAAATCTATCTCGTTCCTATCGGCCACACAATAACCCTCCAAATTAATGTCCCGGGCTTTGACTTTTCTGGAGGGCGTGTTTATAATAATAGTGCAGTTAGTAATTTTTTACGCCCCGGTAAAAAAGCCCGGGTTTGCCACTCATCACCGGGTGGCATTTTTTTAGGCACTTATGGCTTTAGGCTCGCCTTCATTAATAAAACGTTTCAATTCGACACCCGTTATTCTGTAGTCTCTACCAATTTTAGTTGCTCCAATTGCTTTGCTCTTAATTTTTCTTCTTACAGTCTCTCTTCCACATCTCAGAATATCTGCCACTTCTTCGACGGTGTATAGCTGATCGTCAGCGATTTTCATAAAGGCCAGACTCCCCATATTTACTATTTTATACTACTTTATTATACATTTACTATCTTTTAATGTCAATGATTGATATTTACTGATAAATATTGACTTTATATTGTTTTGCCTGCTTTTACCCATGACAGAGTTCTTGAAGGATTTTGCCAGTATGCTGAGAATTATGAAATCTGCGGGAATCACGGCTAGATTTATTCTAGTATGTGGTTCCTATTTATTTTTTATAAAAGGACGGTGAACGTTAAGCGTGAACTTTGTTAAGTCTGAACATACATGGTTAACTCTTCAGGATGCCGGGAAATTAACGGGCAAAAATCCTTCTGCCATAAGGATGTGGGTTAAGAGAAAAATGGCCAGGGGTGAACAAATCCTTATTAAGAAGAAAAAGGGCAAGCATGGCGATATAATGCTGATACATTCTTCTGAGATTGAATGTGTTAATGCTCATGTTAAGGCTGAAAACAAATCGCCTTCATTCAACGATGAACAAAATCCACATAATATTGCTATATATGAGTTTGAGAACGTTAACCCCGAACCATTAACAGGGGGTGCACAATATGCTTCAGCTAAGCCAGAAGCCCTAACAAACCCCGAACATGTTAAGGGTTCTTTTATAGAATTTATCGAATTTTATGATAAAAAGCGGCTTGAGTGGGAGCGGGAACGCGATTCTTTGATGCAAGGCCTTCTGATGTACCGGTATAAATTTGAAGAGATCGATAGTAAACTAAAAGCCCTCCCTGCTCCTCCGGAGATCATCGCAGAGGAGATCCGTCAGAAAGAAACCGCATTTCAATCCGTCCAGGAGACCATCATCCAGAAAGATGAAGCTCTCGCCCAGGCGCAGCGGATTATCGATGAAGAGCAGCTTAAGCAACAGCAGCAGGCAGAAGCGATGGAGCAGTTAAAGGTAAAACTTCAAAAAGAAGAGCAGGCGAAAGAGGATTACCGTATTCACTGGGAACAGGCCCAGGCGAAGCTCAAAAGGCCTTGGTGGAAAATGGCACTCATTGCCATAGGTATGTGGAAAATTTAGGCAGCGTGGCAATAATCGGGTATTTCCCAACAAATATAAAGGCCAAAGAGTAAAATCAGGGAATACTGGAGGGGAGGCAGACACGGAAGCCGATGTTGCTGAGCCAACCACAAGGATTACGTCCGATGCGGAAGGAACATCGGAAACGAACTTCATTTTCATTGCTCCATGAACCACCACGAAAAACACGAGAGTCCCCTAATAGCGGTCCTTTTGGATTTTTAGAGGGGCTCTCCCCGTAATAGCTCTCACCGTACCAGTCGGCGCACCACTCATTAACATTCCCCGCCATATCATAGACACCATAGGGACTAACGCCCGAAGGATAAGATCCCGTCGGTGTGGTGCCTCTCCAATTTGAGATATCAGCCATTCCTACCATCTTCGTCCCATTTTTCCAGTTGCACTTTGTGCCATCCCACTCATTTCCCCAAGGGTATTCTCTCCCATCAGTTCCGCGGGCTGCCTTCTCCCATTGCGCTTCCGTGGGGAGATCCCCTCTAACCCACATGCAGTAAGCCATTGCATCATTCCAGGTGATACATATCACGGGATGCCTTTCTGGTGAGCGGGTTTGGGAAACAAGATTATTAGAAAAGGAAAAAGCGTTAAGAATATTTCGCTCAAGAAAAGAGAGTTTTGAATACTTTTTCCAATTGCCTTCAAAGCGATAACCTGTCTTATCCACAAAGCGGGCAAACTGCTCATTAGTCACCGGATATTTGTAAATATAATAGGCATCAAGATATATTGTATGCTGAGGGTGTTCATTCTCTCTTCCTACCTCCTCAACGGAGCCCATCAGGAACTCACCTGCAGGGATAAGGATCATCTCAGCACCATCCAACGGGTTGCTCCTCTCCCCCGGGAGCAAAGAAGGCGGTGTTGAAGACGCTGGTTTTTGTAAGGACGGCGATTTCTTGGGTGGGTCAGGAGGCTGAGCTTTTGCGGCATCTGGCGCTTGTAGTGGAGACAAAGCTGATATTTGTGGAACAGTT
>JAVHLC010000030.1 GCA_031082315.1 Thermodesulfobacteriota bacterium | reverse complement strand
CATGGTGGCGACGTGGTGAGTTTGAGACATTGCGAGCCAAAGACCTGCAGATATGCCGGGCGTGGGCTATAAAAGAGAACCTTAGGCATCTGTGGGATTATCGGTATGAGGCCCATATGAGAAACTATTTCAAACGCTGGTATTTTTGGGCGACACATTCTCGACTTGAGCCTATTAAGAAAGCGGCTAAGACGGTTAAGGCCCATATAGACAACATCGTTACCTACGCACGGCATCGAATTACCAACGCCTTGGGCGAGGCAATCAACGGCAAGATTGAGAAAGTTAAACGGATGGCTTGTGGTTTCCGTAATCGCTCCCATTATAGAACCGCCATTTATTTTCATTGCGGCGGACTGGACTTGTTTCCCAAACCGCCAGATCAACCAACACTATGCTTTCGATCGACGTAAACACTATATGTTGGGGGTATCCATTAAAATGTCTGTTCCGGCTTAATAATAAAACAAAAGACATTATAATTGATGGTGTCTTTTATGATTAGCCCAAAGACCTTCAGGAGTATTAATATCCGGATGATCACGCTACAACAGGCCATACCATAAGCGATTTCCTTTGTCTGTAGGTTTTAGACTACAACGTGTAGGTTTTCAACTACATTTTGTAGGTTTTGAACTACACGTGTAGGTTTTCGGCTACAAGGAGATGGATATGGGTAACAAGCGTATTTCTTGAAAGAGGTGATAGTCTTTCGCCCCGAAGGTAACACGTCCTTTTTCTCACTGCCACCTACACATCAACGTTTTCAGGAGATTAAGGGTTTTCTCACTTTCTTTTTCAAGTCCACAGATAATATATTCATCATGCAATGTAAATTTCATTTGGATTGATCATCATGTGCCTCCTTTATTGGTATCGAAAAACAGAATGTCGCGCCCTCATTCACTTTCCCTTCGGCCCATACATTTCCGCCGTGGCGAAGGATGACGCGTTTCACGATTGCAAGCCCTACACCTGTTCCTTCGAACACCTCGGCTTTGTGCAGCCGCTGGAAAAGACCAAAGAGCTTATGCGCGTAATCGGGATTGTATCCAACCCCGGTGTCTTTGATGGAATAAGCATTCATGCTGTTTTCTATACGGCTTCCTATCTCAATTCTACGCTCTTCTTTGGGCATTGTATATTTAATGGCATTGGAAATAAGATTGATCCATACCTGTCGGATTAATGTAGGGTCGCCAAGGGCATCAGGCAAGGCAGAGACGGAAAAGACGAATTTCTGCTGAATTTCGGGTGAAGCCAATTCATGGTATACGGAATTGACAAGCGCAGTCATATCAATCCGGGTCAGTTTCATCTCCGTCCGGCTTGCCCGCGAAAGCTCAAGCATATCGATGATAAGCTGGTCCATCTTCTGTGTGTTTGACCGGATGATGTTCAGGAGCCTTTTGCCTTCATCATCAAGCTTTTCTGCATAATCTTCCAGAACAATTCGGGAGAACACGTCAATTGCACGCAACGGCGCACGAAGGTCGTGCGAAACAGAGTAGGCAAAGGCTTCCAGTTCTTTACGCGCGTTTTCCAGACCGGATTCTATCTCCTTACGCTCGGTAATGTCCTCAATGGCAAGCAGGATTATCCGCTCCTTTCCCGACACTCTTTGAATTTGCCGGGCATTCAAAAGCATTATGCGCCTGCCAATGGTAGAAAACTCGTGTTCAACCTCATAGTTATCAAAGGTTGTCTTTTCGGGAAGGATGGTTTCCAGCAGTTCCCGCAGCTTGGGGATATTCCACTGTTTATTGCCCAGGTCATAGATAAGCTGTCCCACGGTCTCTTCAGGGGTTACCCTAAAGACTTCATAGAAGGAACGGCTGGCGGTGACTACCCTTAAATCCTGATCCAGAGCGATTAAGGGTTCACGCACGGTGTTGATGATGCTCTCGGCGTACTCGCGGGCTTCATCTTCAGATATTTTAGTTACTTCCAGTTCTTTACGGGCTTTTTCCAGCCCCTTTTCTATCTCCCTACGCTCGGTAATGTCCTCGATGGCAAGGAGGATCATCTGTGTGCCGACATCTTCCCGATAGATCTGGCGGGCATTCAGGAGCATTGTTTTGTAGCCGATGGCAGGGAAATCATGCTCAACTTCGTAGTTATCAAACCGTTTGTGTGTTGGGAGAATGTCCTCAAGCAATGTCCGAAGCGCAGGTATGTCCCACTGTTTGTTGCCGACATCAAAGATGAGATGTCCGATGGTTTTTCCCTGCTCTACCTTGAAGATGCTATAGAAGCTCCGGTTGGCAGAGAGAATATTCAGGTTCGCATCCAGAACTAAAAGCGGTTCACGGATCGTCTCGAATATGTCTTCAATTCCGTAAAAATCATTTTTCTTCATACGCACTATGATCTCATTAGCTCAAAGCATAACAGGATTACAGAATAATTCAACCACCACGGGCACGTATTAAAAAAATACTTTTTCAATGATTTCTCATTGAACTCTTGATCTTTGGCGACGTTCCGAGAGGTGCAGATAACAGGAAGGATGCTTGTCTTCTATGGCTATCTGGAAAGCTGTATGACATTTGGCCCGTTACGTGCCGATATCTACTTATTTCTTCTTTTCAGACTCTCCAGTCATAGGGACAAAAGCCACGGAACTCAACTGCTGAACATCGAGAACGCCTTTCCTTTTTGTCACCAATGTCAGTGTCTGAAAATTGATGGTACTGCCGAGAGGAAGAATAAGTCTTCCCCCCTCCTTGAGCTGCTTGATTAGTAATGGCGGGATATGGTTAACTGATGCGGTTATGATTATGGCATCAAAAGGCGCATACTCCGGCCATCCAGAATAGCCGTCCCCGTATTTCACCTTGACATTTTTGTAACCAAGGCCTCCGAGTCTCGCAGTAGCCTTGTCAGCTAATAATTTTTTTATCTCTATGGTATATACTTCTTTGACGATTTCCGACAAAACTGCAGCCTGGTATCCGGAACCGGTACCGATCTCGAGGACCCTATCTGTCGGCTTCAATCTTAATGCCTCTGTCATCAGGGCAACAATGTATGGCTGGGAAATTGTCTGCCCTTCTCCTACCGGCAGTGGATAGTCAGAATATGCCCTGCCTCTCATGCTGTCATCTACAAAAAGATGCCTTGGTATTCTTCCCATCACCTCAATGACCCTTTTATCTTTTATCCCCCTGCCTTCAATATCGTTCCTGATCATGGCCTGACGCTTCAGTGCATAAGGGTCCGCCGCAAAAAGGTAAGAGGCTAAAAAGAGGAAAACTGAAACACCCGTTGCCGTTATTAATTTTTGCCGTGACATGGTAAAGAGGCCCAGATTATTTGATCGTTGTTTTCAGACCGATTAAAAACATTGGCCTTAATTTCATTAATTTATTACTCCAACCATTATGATTAACAGATTATAATTTCTGCTGTTGATTGTCAATGAATTTTGCTGCAAACTTGCCGGTATATCATAGATTTCTAATTGAACTATATGCCTTTCCGATTTTAGCAAAGACTTTGCAGAATCCCCCGTCGGCTTGCCGCGGGGATGAATGCATGCCTTACCCAGAGGGTTATAAGGGAGACGGGAAGTCTCCCTTATCCACATAGGCCCTTGCGTAGTTATGTTATAACATGATGCATGGGACTGAAGAGGTCGAGTCATGCGCTCTACGACACGGCATACCATCTGGTATGGTGCCCGAAATATCGGAAGACGATATTTGAGGATGAAACGATAAGGGAGCGCGCGGAACAGCTTATAAAAGAAATATGTGTGGAATACGGGATAGAGATTGAGGAAATGGAAGTAGCCATTGATCATGTGCATCTGCTGGTATCGTTTCC
>JAVHLC010000029.1 GCA_031082315.1 Thermodesulfobacteriota bacterium | reverse complement strand
GGCTTACTCCAGAACTAACAGACGCCTTTTTGCGCATTGGCAATACCTCTTCTTTTATTTAAGATGTAAAATATAATAATCTTATTTCACTAAAGGATATGGCGATGGGGAAAAAGATAACAGCAACCGAGGCGGTACGTAGGTTTTCCGACTTATTAAACAACATTAGATACAGAGGCAGCCATTATACAATACTAAAGGGTGGAAAATCCGTAGCGGCGATTGGTCCCGTTGGGGAGTTCAAAGCTGAACGGACTTTGGGTGAACTTCCGGAACTCCTGGAAGCCCTACCTCGCCTCGGCGAAGAAGCAAAGTCATTTGAAACAGATTTTGAGGAAATACTAAAAAGCCAACCGGCAATGCCAACGGAAAAACCATGGGCGTAATCCTCGACACCAGTGTTTTATATATCGAAAGTGCGTTAAAAAGGAACACTGTAGTAAGTGCCATTTTTCAATGACGTCCCTTCTTAGGACCAAAATTCCGATTCAAACCACTCAGTCGGATTAACCTATCAAGAATAGACAACATATGGACATAGCAAAGGCAAAGCTATTTCCGGCCTTGCCTTTGCTATCATCTGATGCCTTACATCTCTTTTACTTCTTAAACTTCCTTCTGAATCCTGTAAGGCCCACCAAGCCAGAGCCGAGCAAGAGCAAGGTGCAGGGTTCGGGAACCGGGCTATAAGCTCCGGCGCTCACATTGTCAACGTGTGGCAAGCCATCCGAAAAGCCGAACCATGTGTCTATCCAACCAGGACAATCTTCGGATGGGCAATAGATAGAAGGTATACCGGTTCGCCCCTCAAATCCGCCTAATACGTTGTAAATAGTCCATGATTCACCGATGGAATCGTCCAAGGCATCCAGTAACGTGGCGGCATTGTAACTACGAACGCCGCTGTGGCACAGGAGGGCAAAAGGCTCATCAGTCACAAAGCTATAGCGATTTTGAAACTCCCATGCGAAGTCATCGTTAAGGATTCGTGTCCCCGCGGAATCGTAAAGCATGTACGAAATGTTAAATACCCTATCTTCCAGAAACGCTCCATTTGTGCCGTCGTATCCGGGATGACCGGGTGTATCTCCAGACGTAGCCCCAATAGTAAATGGAAGTCCGGACCATTCCTGCGGGGTCCTTACGTCTATAAGATATCCGATGTAAGCGGAATCGCCTGGATAGAGTTGCATATTGTTGTAGACATCAAGTGGACTGAGGCTGGTAAACCCAGATGCTAATCCAGCCAAGCCTAAGACCAGAAAGACAGATAGTATAAAAGCCAAAAACCGTTTCATTTTCAAGTTCCTCCTCTATCCTTTTAAAAATACACCAAAATTTTTTAGCCCCCCTTTTACTGTTGATTTTAGTTCCAGAAACAAAAAGGCTCGGTTATCCCTGAAATAAGACCCATAGCCATCGTCTCCTGGCCACTGTAGATTTTCCTGACCTTTTTGCCGAATTGTTCTAGGCATGAGACAATCGCCGTCCGTCAAATATAAAGACAGCCTTACATTTTACTGACAAAAAGGTCAGCACCTTCGCTGTTGCCAAATACACACCACCGGGGCACATGTTTTGTGGAGTCGCTTTTTCTAACCGGACAAAGTGGAAGGGTTAACGACTAAGCCCTGATGTCTCCCAGTCCATCGTGCGGGAAGATGCACCTTCATGACTAATAAGTTGCGTCTCGTTTTTTTATACCCACCAAACCTATTCCAACAGGAAATCAGCATAAAACGTGCCAATGGAATTTTACACAAGAAGATTATCCAATGTGCCTTAATTACTATATTTTTGTAGAAAGAGAGTTTATTGCGGGTAGGTTGCATCATGCAACTAGAAGCGACTCTGGGGTTGCTTCTTTGCACTTCGCGTGATGATATACCAAGGTAGACCGAGAAGCAGGGGCGTCATTGAAAAATATCACTTATTATCCAGTGAGATAGATGGGCACGTTGGTGCAGAAAGTGCGCGACGTTTTGGTATTATCCCGCGCCACGGGGCGACCTATGGCGGCAATTTCTTTTGGCTGTAATTCTGCGTCGTTTCAGTCTTGTCTCTACCTGTTACGCCACAGTCTCAGGGGGAAAAGAGGTTTTTTGAAGCAATGTCCACAACAAAAAAGGCAGGGCCAATACCGACCCCGCCTTTTTTATCAAAAGCTGAATCCCTGGCTACTTTTTAAACTTCTTCCTGAACCCTGTAAGACCAATGAGCCCGGACCCAATAAGAAGCATGGTGGCAGGTTCGGGAACGGGTGTCACCCCGGAGACATAATCTGATCTGGTTGATGTTGATGTATGAATATGGGCCTCTAACCAGTAGTTATCATATTCCCAGGCAGATTGTGGAAGTTCAATATCAAAAGATGCTGTACCCGCCTGCGAAAAATTATAATTGAGTTGATTTGGATCGAAAATGGACGAAAATGAAATTGGGGGTTCCCATATCCCAATCCTGGCACTCGGTGTGTTAACATTGTCTTCAAGATAAAAGGTAAGCTGAGCGTAGTTACTTGCGTCCTCTAGCGAAAAATCTTCCCTGCTCAGACTAACATTGATATTATAGTCAACAGAAAAGGTGTATGTGCCCGAAAGATCCGGAAAACCAAACATTATACCCCTATGGATATTTCCATTAATCCAACCAGTGCCGTCGGCATTTCCACTTGATTGCGAGGTTGTGTGTGACGTTGATTCAGTAGTATTGTTTACATAAAGAGATGCTGCATTTGCTCCCAAATTATTCACCACAGTGGTAGGATTATTCCATAAAGGACTAGATGTACTGTATCCTTGTTCTACAGCACTATGATCATACCCGGGATTGCCTGGATCTGGGCCATTTATCCATGATTCGGAACCAAGCCCCTTATACTCCCAGTAGACATAAGAGCCGGGAGAGGTCGGGGAATAAATAATATTTCCCGCGGAGTCTTTAAGGGTAAGGGTACTCCAATTCACTGTGAATTGGCAGTCAGCGATTGCTGTAGCATGAACATTTTTTGCAATCAACACTAAGAATAAAAAGGAACTTAGGACGATAAAAGTCGAGAAAATTTTCTTCATCTTTCCTCCTTAGCAATATAAATTCATGAAGAAACAACCATGGGAACCCCGTGCGGAAGCACGGGGTTTTTTACTTAAGATAAAAAATAAGCAAAAATTATTCCAACTATAGATGCTTCCTGGAAAAGTCTAAAAACCACTACTCTTTTCAATAAGTTAGATTATTTTAAATTTGTAACCTTAAAAACTTAAAACCAGGAAAATGTGAAATATTTTACTCTTTTTAGGAGAATTATTTTACCCAAAAGTGGTAATTTGTTTCCACTTTTTTGGCTGTAACTCTGCGTCTCTTCAGCCTTTTCCATCATGTTTCCGATTTCAATTCTTGCTCTATACGTTCGCTTAGAAACATTTTAAGCAAGGACTGATAAGGCATGTCACGTTTGTTTTCAAAAAGGTGAACGAACTTCCTAAGTTAATTGACTTGCTTGACGTATACGGATCTTAAGGGATTTCGGCTGCATTAATCCTATGGGGTCAGGTTTTGCCGGGTTGTTGCCCAAACGCAGTTTCAGTAAAAACGGACATGTCAAGAATTTTGTGTAAATGCCTTTTTGTGATATCATGCCAAGGTCATTCTTTCTTCAAATAAGATTGCAAACTGATTCAGTGCGGCCCGCCAGTTCCTTACCGGCCTTGTCCATTTCTCCCAGCCAGGCTACAACTCGTCGGCGTGGTCCCCGTTCGCTACGAAATGCTATTTTACTTTAATCCACAACAACCTGGCCACGTTAGGCCCTGGATTTTCCCATTGACTCGGCATATCAGTGGTCAGGTAAATCACGTCTCCGGCGCGGATAGTGTAAGTAGCATTACTGATAACCATTTTTAATTTGCCTGAAAGGACATAGCCTATCTCCTCGCCTTTGT
>JAVHLC010000028.1 GCA_031082315.1 Thermodesulfobacteriota bacterium | reverse complement strand
TTTCTCCGTTTTCTCAGTATTCGGCACATGCAAAAACCTAACCGGACAAAGCTGAGTCGGAATAGAAATTCTTGATGCTTCCAAGAAAATGAACATTAAAACAATTCTCTCCTACGAACTCGAACTTGATAATAAATTGATTCGAAAAAGCGCCTGATCGGGTAACCGGGGGATTCTCTCCCCCGGTCCTCCACCCAGAAATAGGCCGACTGGGACGTTGTTTCTTACGTTGCAACATGCTTGACAGAAGCGAATAAATGCCGTTCCCAAAACTGTCTGGATCAACAAACCGCTGCATCCCAAAAACGATCCGGAGGTACACTAAATTTTAAACGGAAGTGTCTCAAGGTCATTGACAAGTCCCGACTTTGCGTAATGACTGGAGCGATTGGAAGGAACTGATATTTCAAGAGGTTAATTATGCCGTTTAAACCGAAAATTACTATAACGCCGAAAATCAATAAAGCTCTGGTTGAAATTGAGCGGGTGCGGGGTTTTCTTGACGCCGTCAATCTCAAGGATGACTGGGTTAGCGATATGCAGGTAAAAGCCCTTATCCTTGAGTCTCACCACTCAACGCATATTGAAGGCACGGCGATAACGTTTTCGCAGGCACAGGATATTTTATCCGGCAAAAAGGTTAAAGGCGTCAGCCGTGACGATGAAAGAGAGCTTCTTAATTACAAGAAGGCAATGGATTTTATTTCAAGGTATCTCGGAAAAGACGATCCTGTTTCAGAAGGGCTTGTCCGGGAGCTTCATAAAATCCTTGTCCGTGGCGTGCGTGGCAGTGAAGCCCAGCCCGGGAATTACAGAAAGATACAAAACTACGTTGCCAATTCACGCACAAAAGAGATTATTTATACGCCCCCGGCACCTCTGGAACTGCCTCATCTTATGCGGGAGTTTGTGGATTGGATAAACGATAACATCGAGGAAGTCTCACCGATACTCACCGCAGGGATTGCCCAGTTTCAGTTCGTGCATATTCACCCTTTTGTTGACGGTAACGGCAGGACGGCACGGCTTCTTTCCACGCTCATTCTTTATAAGACAGGCTACGACTTTAAGCGGTTATTTACAATCTCTGAATATTACGACAAAGACCGTCCGGCGTATTACAACGCTATCCAGTCAGTGCGTAAGAATAAGATGGATATGACGGTCTGGCTTGAATATTTCGTGGATGGGCTTCGCTCACAGATGAAAGAGATACAGAGCAAGGGTAAAAGGATTATCAGTGCGGATAAAGTTGTCAAGCAGTTTGAAGATAAAGGGCTGAACGACCGTCAGGCAAAGATTATCCGGTACTTAGTTGTTAATGATCAAATAGACAATGAACAGTGCCAAAAATTATGCGACACGCTTAAAAGGACTGCCACCCGTGATTTAACAGCACTGGTTGAAAAAAATATTATTGAGCGTCTGGGTGAGAAAAAAGGGACTTATTACGTTTTGTCCTCTAAAATAGCCGAAAAAATAAGGGACATTAAGGGTCAGACTTAAGGGACATTAAGGGGCATAGATTGGGACAAGGCTGGCAGAAAAAATCTACCGTGGCACTACTGATGTTTACTGTCCGCGGGACGTTCTTCGGTCTTTTCCATCATGTTTCCGATTTCAATTCTTGCTCTATACGTTCGCTTAGAAACATTTTAAGCAAGGACTGATAAGGAATGTCACGTTTGTTTGCCAAAAGTTTAAGTTCTTCTATCATGAATTCCGGAAGACGCAACGAGATCGTTTTAAGTGAAGGCTTGAGATTTGGTAAAACTACCCTCCCGGCCTTTTTCCAATCGACGTATTCAGTTGAATCAGCGGTGGCCCAAAAATTACGCTCTTCATCTTCCGATGTAAATTTCGGGAGCTTCTTTTTCATAATAATTCGTACTCCTTTCTCTCTTTCTTGTTCATATCCCTGGCCGAGATGACCCGGATACGATTACCCCTGATCGTAAAAACTACAAATAAATACCTTTGGGCGTCTGTATTATAACTCCCGTCTATGCCGGAGCCTTGGACAACAGGCAGGCCCTTACCAGTCTGGCCTCCTCATAGGTTACCGTTCCGTCCGAATGCTCTACTATGGAAGAGACCGGGACGTTCGTGCTGAACATGCCTGGCAGTTTTACATACCAAGAAATCCCGAATCACGCGTGCGGTTTTGAGGAATGCTTTTCTTCTCTTTAATCCTATGCCCTTCTGCACGAACGGCCCAGCGCTAACCGGCCACCTGCTTTTTGGCGGTCCGTGTTGAGCGCTTGGTTATGCGTGCTGTTTTCTGTGCGAGGTCGATTAGCGACAGAAGGGCGCTGTTAACGGCTTGTTCGTTTGGGAAGGCTTTAGCTACTTCCGGGTCAAGGACAACAATATTTGATGATTCACGCAGACGCATCGCATACTTGCCGCGCACCAAACCGCCAGGGAAGTCTGACCGTTTGTACTCCTCACGCAATTCGTCTTTATTGCTCGTTTTAACCTTCTTCATATATCTTTCGCTCTCCTTTGCTCGCAACGCGAGCACTTATTATTCGAATAGTTTCTCTGCCCTCCGTATGAGCCACCACTAACAACCTGCCTCGTTCTGAAACACCGAAGGTTACGTACCTATCCTCGCTAATTGAATGGTCTGGATCTGCGCCAGTAGCGGCCATCGGATCTTTTAATGCTGTTGCGGCTTCCTCAAAAGAGACCTTGTGCTTACGTAAATTTAAGCGGGCCTTCTTCGTATCCCATTCGAATTTCATATTTTTAATTATATCATTCTCTAATCTTGATTACACGCATAATCTGGATAGGGAGGAGCCTAACGACTTCCCCCCTCCCGCACCATCCGCCTTCTATCCAACCGCTTGTGCAATACTGACGGAGTTACTCCTTTTACTCTCTTTTTGAAATCAAAAGAAAAGCAATCTAAGAAGCAACGCCCCCTGCTCCTCTCACTTTCCTAATACATTGTCAACTTAGAATCTGATTTCTGAGAAGCAACTCGATTTTTTGAGATAGTAACGGCTCACATAAAAAATTTATGCAGTATTTACACAACATTGGATTCAATATATTTCTGGCGATCCACTTCAAAGTGAGTTACTTCTCAGGAATCGAATCTTAAGGGCGTCCCGGTTTCCGGTTCTAACCGGCCGCCTGCTTTTTGGCGGTCCGTGCTGAGCGCTTGGTTCGGCAAGTGTCTGGCACCAGCTTGATTTCCAGATGACAGCCGACAGCCTGGGCATATTTTTTCAGAGTAGTCAAGGATGGCGCATGTTTCCCCGCTGCTTCCAAGCGAGAAACGGCGCTTTTTGTTGTTCCCATCCGCTCCGCTACCGCTTCCTGGGTAAGGCCGGCCCTGGATCGTGCGGCAAGCATCTCGCGAACAAGTGTGTACTCCTCTTCCAGGTCTTCGTATGCTTCCCTGAAATCCTTCCGCTTCAATGCCTTTTTGAGGAACGCCTCATGGTCATGAGGAACCGGTTTATATTTTAATTCAGCCATTCTGAACCTCCTTAAGCCTTTTCCGGGCAATTTTCAATTCTTGCTCCGGGGTTTCTTGTGTTTTCTTCACGAAAGCGTGGAGTATCACGACACGCTGGCCAATGACGAAACAATAAAACACGCGACCGATGCCTTCCCTGCCGCGTGGTCTCAACTCGAAAAGACCTCCGCCCATTGCCCGTGAATGCGGCATGCGTAGATGTGGCCCGAACTCCATCAGAAGCTCCACAATACGTGCAAAATCGGCCAATATGTCGTCAGGCCAGGATTCGATTTCGGCTTTGACGCGTGGATGAAAATAATCAACGATGTAGCCCATGGTTTTTACGTTAGCAAAATTGCTAACCCATGTCAACTCCCTTGCATATCCCGGATCGTAATTATTGAACATGCACAGCGAGCGCATTCCCCGCTGCTTGCAGTGGGGTTAGCGAGCGAATAAGATGTATTTTACCTTGCATACGGAGATTCCCCGCAGCTTGCTGCGGGGAGCTTCAATCTCTTCTATGTTCTCTGCCAATCGGGATAGTATTGTTAACTTAGAATCTTAAGGGCCCACTTTCTGTTCCGCAAAACCCCACAACCCCCCCTTTTTTGCTTGACGTCACTACCCTTTTTCTCTATGACTATGAAAAAAGACAGTCGACAGCTAAAATATAATGTTATGCGTCCTGGAGAATGCTGTGCACGAACAAGAGAAGCTGAAAGAGGCTAGGTACTTTGCGCGACGTATGGAAGCTTCGATAGATGATCCTGAAGCCTTTCAGTATGAGTTAAGTGCTTTTCTATCTGCTGCCCGCTCCGTGCTTCAGTACGCACTGGATGAGGCAAAACAGAAGCCAAACGGGCAACGGTGGTACGAGGCGCAAGTGAGTGGTAATGCCGTGTTGAAGTTTTTTAAAGACAAGCGCGACCTGAATATTCATGCCGAACCGGTGCGGCCTTCAAGGCATATCGCGGTGGCTATTACCGAGCACATCACCATTTCGGAGTCGATCAGAATAGAAATACTGGGGTGTACTGTCAATAGTGGACAGGGCCACTTTAGGCAGCTCTCCTTTTAATA
>JAVHLC010000027.1:4970-8306 GCA_031082315.1 Thermodesulfobacteriota bacterium | reverse complement strand
GTCAAAGGGCGCCCTTTGACGACATTCGCCTTGGGTGGGGGAGGTGGTGTGCGGGGGTATCTCTGCGCGAATGTTTGCATTCGCAAACCCTACGGGTCGCCAAACATAGGATGTTGTGGCGACATTCGCGCCGTATCCCTCGACAAAGCTTGCTGCCGAAAGGGCCGCTCTTCTGCCTCACGCAGGCTGTGCGCTCAGGTGTGGTCCGGCAGGCCAGACACGCCCGCCATTGAGCCGACTCCGCAAAGAGGCGGCCTGGCCTGCCAGACCCGTATCATTGCTTATGACTTCCGTGAAGCCGAAGAACCAGAAGTTTCAGAATATATGTAAGAGGAGGATAGCGTATCACTCGGGTGGAAAATGGTCAAATGGCGGGGCAATTGCCAGTGCAGAATTTCAAAAGAGAACTGTGTGATGAGGTGCATTGAATAGTATTAAATCATCTTGCGTGAAATCGCAGCTATGTTTCCGAGGGGCCTCCTAGGGAAAAGGGGTGGGTTGAATGGAAATAACATCAGTAATGACTAATCCAGAACGTAACTTACCTATACTAAAAAATTATATTGACAGTCTTATCTCACTTTCGTGTGAAATTTTATCATTTCTTCCCAGGATTGATAAATCAGATCATATGGCTTTTATGGCATTATGCTTTGCTTCCTCGCAACACGACCGTCTTAAGGCAATTAAGTTACTGGTGGATGCAGGATTATGTATGGATGCTGGGCAGATTGCAAGGAGTATGCTTGAAGGTATGTGTTACCTAATTTGGGCAAAGAAAGAGCCGTCGGAGCGACCCTTACTCTGGTTGGAATACGCCTATGTACAAGATTTTAAGGCAATACAAATAAAGGAAAAATGGAAAGGAGCTCCAGATCCGGCTTATAAGAAAAAAGTAGAAGATGGCATTAGAGCTACTGGAACCAAGTATTATACTTCTAAAAATCTAGAAAAATTTCAAAAAGGCGACCCATTGCCTGATGACCCCTATGTAAGCAAATGGTATGAAAATGAATTAGATGGAAAAACTATTAGAAAAGTCTTTAAAGAGATAATGGTGGAACAATTATATGATATTGCATATGCAGATACAAGTGGATGGCTTCATTGGAACATTACAACTTTGGAATACACTCTCCATTACGAAGGTGATACTATAAATTATTGCTCTGCAGATCCACATACAGCTTGTATAGCTCTTTCGACGGGATTTCAGGCACTTGATCGATCTTTGCAAATATTAGACGCTCATTTGAAGCTCGGCTTCGAAGAAAGGTTACAAGAATTGAAGTTTAAGTTCAACCAGGCTCTGAAATAATAGTCAAAACTCAAGACAGGACCTTTCCCCGGCATACTTGAAAAAGAGGGGTGTATGTGAAGCTTTTTCAAGTATAAGGAACAATTCTTACCATGATGAACATATAGTGACCGGACTAAATCTAATAAAGGGTGGGTTTAAAACATGAGCGAAGAACAAGGATTCATCACTGTAAAACTGAGCGATAGTTCACGTGCACAGAAAGAGAATGCTTTCTTTAAACATTGTGAGAAGCATAAGATTCCTTTTGCCAGAGTTGTTGAAGCGAAAAAATACGCTTCTCTACATGCAGATCTTATAACTATTGACTCCGAACATATGAAATTTATGAGCACCGACTCTTCCGAAGCAGAAATGCACACAGTTATAGAAGAAATAATTAAGAAATATTGCGCTTCAAGAACCCCTTATACTGTCGGATCTGTGGTAACCGTGGAAAAAGTTTATATAGAGCATGCCTCCAAAGCTATGAAGTTAATCTTAGATGCCATTGCAAATATTCTGAACCATTGAGGGAACACCACGTTTCAACCCGATAGTTCATGCACAGAATCACCGTTCTTTGTGTAAAATTCTGCATGAAATAGGGTGATGTCATGAAAGCCCATAACCACGCGGTTAAAATCTTTCACTGGAGAGCGTTCCCGGAGGTCGGAGGTATTCTATACCGTCCAGCCGGAGAACGTGCTCAGAAGGGCCTGTCCTGAGAGGTCATTTTCCGGGGTGCATTGATTTATTGAGCCTGAACAAGCATCTTTCTATTCCTTCACTCCGGGAGCCTTTAGAATTGCCTGGACTTTTCTACTTATTTTTCCATTTGACAGTATTGCTATTCCTAGAAGAAGAAATATCAATAAGGCAATCGGGCCGGCCCCAGCACATACCATAGGAAATGATAAGAAGAATAGTATCGCATATAAAATCTTTCTCTTGTTTGATAGTGGATAAAAAAACGACTTGTTGCAAGATTCACAAAAACCAGAGGGGAAGCCTAAAAAAGTCCCTTTCAAATTCCCCGAATATTTAGTGCCACATTCAGTACAGATAGTATCTTCAACTTTTGGTGGATTTTCGTCTGGTTTCTCATCAGATACAGGGCCTGAAGATTTGCCCATTTTCCCACCTCTCTTCTAATACTATTCCTTCGCGCCGTGAGCTTTGAGTAGCTCGACTATATCTTTGTATCCTTTTTTGATTGCAATGCGCAGAGGAGTTCTGTTAAAGAAGCCATTCGCATTCACATCGGCGCCTTTGGAGATAAGTAATTCAGCTATTTCTTTGTGGCCCTTTTCAATTGCTTCGAACAAAGGGGTAAAACTGCATTTGTCCTCTGCATTCACATCGGCACCACTAGAGATGAGCAATTCAGCTATTTCTTTGTTCCCTTTATCAATCGCCACGTGCAGAGGGGAATCGTCATTATTATTGACATTTGCGCCTTTGGAGATAAGTAATTCAGCTATTTCTTTGTGGCCGTTAAAGCATGCCACGTGCAGAGGGGCCCAGCCATTGATGGCTTTCGCATTGACATTCGCACCACTAGAGATGAGCAATTCAGCTATTTCTTTGTGGCCTCTATCGCTTGCCATGTGGAGAGAAGTCAAGCCACTTCTGTGCTTTGCATTCACATCGGCACCACTAGAGATGAGCAATTCAGCTATTTCTTTGTTCCCTTTACCAATCGCCACGTGCAGAGGGGTAATACCATGCTTGTTCTTTGCATTCACATCGGCGCCTTTGGAGATAAGTAATTCAGCTATTTCTTTGTGGCCGTTAAAGCATGCCACGCGCAGAGGGGTCCAGTGATCAGTGGTTTTGGCATTCACATCAGCACCTTTAGAAATAAGTAATTCAGCTATTTCTTTGTGGCCTTTTTCGCATATATAAAACAGGGGAGTTTGGCCGTCTTTGTCCCTACCCTTTACATCAGCGCCATTCAAGATAAGCAATTTGGCTACTTCTTTGTGATTATGCTTCTTGTATGCCCAGTGGAGAGGGGTTTCGCCTAGCAAACTTTT
>JAVHLC010000027.1:0-4875 GCA_031082315.1 Thermodesulfobacteriota bacterium | reverse complement strand
CTTTTAGCGTTGACGTTAGCGCCTTTGGAGATCAATAACTCTGCCACTTCTTTATGACAGTATGCCCAGTGGAGAGGGGTTTCGCCTAGCAAACTTTTAGCGTTGACGTTAGCGCCTTTGGAGATCAATAACTCTGCCACTTCTTTATGACCTGCTATACTTGCTGAGTGTAGAGGTGTGAAATTGACTCTGCCTTTAGCGTTTACATCCGCGCCCATTGATATGTGAAGCCTCGTCATTCCCTCATCACCAGTTATACTTGAAGTATGTAACGGGGTCCAATCACTTAAACCCACTAACGATTTTAAGAACTTAAACATTAGGTTGCAGATAGTTGCTCCTGCAAGATACATAAAAACAATCCATCCTATTGCTTTCCATATGCTTCCTACGGCTAACCAAAAGCAATATAATGATCCAATTAGCATTGCAATAGTCAAGCAACACCATAAAATACAGTTAATAGGACTATACAGCCATGGAGAAACCATAGATCTTCGTGCTGCAAAATTGCATGCAAGCCAATTCCAAAGATTAAGACCAAAAAGTGCAAGTATTATCGCTAAAAGAAGCATGATTTTCTCTCCCCCCCCCTTCTTTATTATAACACACTCCTCAGCACCGGTCCTTGCCTTGGTAATGAAACATCATCCGTAAAAGATGATTTCCCTCACGGCCCATCGGAAACATAGCTCCGTTTTGACGCAATAGCTTCCCTTTTTTGTTTCCGCGCTGGAGGCTCCTCGGAAACATAGCTGCGATAAAGGGACATAGGCTCAAGAAAGCCTATGGTTATGCTGTTTTATGAGAGATAAAAACGGACATATACAGGAAATAGATTTTTCCTCAGAGCCTCCTTTTCAAAAAATTCCAATAATGCATAGAACCGGAATATTTGACTTCAAAAACCGTGGGTAAAAGGATTCTGTCCAGGAGAAAACTGATACAAAAAAGAGAAAACTTCCAGTGCTAATTATAAAAAGGGAAGCTATGTCCCTACAGCACAGCTATGTTTCCGATAAGCCTGGTTGATGATCTCCACGATACCTTCAATGGTATACTGATCGTACGTCACTTTTTTTCTCCTGCTGCTTGATCCACTTCGTGAGGGCCTCCAGGGGGGATGCCCAGCTACGGGAAGAGTTGTCTGTTCACCCAGGTCCTCTTTGCTGTAATCAAGGTATACCCTCAATGATATTTTTTGTATCAATGGTCCATTCTCTTAGGAACCCCTTTAAATGATTATTTATCTCATCGAATTCATTTTCTTTCATTAACGTCGGATTAGGAAGAAAGTAATATTCAAGCTCCAAATCTAAATACAAGTTAAGAAAAGGATTCTCGTCATATTTCACAAAAAGTATGCCATGGATAGTCTCCCGAAAATGCTTGAATTTATTATAATATGGCTTATATTTTTCAATGAATTGGGCTGGTGAATTATCTGGAATCAACTGACAGAGCCCAAAAACATCGAGCCGACAATGCTCTGGGACACAATATGGTCCATACATAGCCAATCTACATTCAAATTTATCCATCATCCCAATGAAATTTTCCGAGATTTCAGCAACGATAAAGTTATATGTACCATCTCTCTTCTCAAAAAACTTGATTGGATTCCCTTTTTTATCCCGACATTTGCTAAGAATAATATCTTGGATTCTCAAAGAGATGGCCTTAGCAGTTGTTTTCGTGCCATCATAATTATCCCCCGGCACTTCGCCATAAGATGGCAACCGGTATAAAGTATTCCCATTCTTTATTATTTCTTCCCGATATACATCTTTTATCAGTATTTCGGAAAAGCAAAAGCCCTGTTCATCATTAATCTCCTTGCCCATTCTATCCTTAATCTTATTCATTTCGTATATCAAACGAAGCTCAAAATAGATTTTTCTTTCTTCATCTAGATTATAACAGAAATCAACAGAGGTTCCTTTCTTGTTCAATGAATCCTGTGTGAATTCATAGATCAATGGGTGTCCCGATGTCTCAAAGTCATAAGCAAATAAAGCTTCAAACACATGGCTGTTGAAGTTTTTTCTATCATTACAGGAGATGAGGGACTTTATCAACTTCTGGTATTTTCCAAGCCCTTTTAGGAAATCAATTTTCTTAACAAGTCCATCAAATTTAGGAGAAGATTCCAATATTTTCTCACTAGTTCCAATCTTCAACAGTGTTGTTTTCAGTTTCTCATCCAATTTTTCTTCTCTCATATTCAGCAATCTCCAAGAATTAAGAAATTTTAAAATAATAAATGTATTGTCACTTAAACAGTGTCATCTGTTCCGCTTTCTGTCCAGTTCAGTCTTCATCATCCTCATACTTTCATCCCTATTATACCTGCAGCGCATGAGGTAGGCAAGAAAGCAGACAATATTGGACAGGGCGAACAGTACCCGAGGCGAACAGATCCAAGGGTAAACATGATAGACTCCATGAGGAGGTCAATACTCTATCGCTGCGGCGGAGATTGCTGCCAGAGCGCAGGTGAAGGAGCAAGTCATCTCATGGTGGAAGAAAGTATTGAAACGTCACTTTTCGGCAGGCGGTATAGAATATCATGACGGATGCCCACCTCAAAGGGCATCTTCTCTGCCTTCTCGCCTACCATCTTCAGCAACCTTCTCTCCCTTAATAGGAAGTTCTTGAGGTTCTTCCTTCTCAGGAGGATATTTTTTATCTATCCATTCCCAAAAAGGCAACGTCACCTTACCCACAAGCCACAAAGGCACAAGTAAAAGGACCACCATGAATGCAAAAAAGAGAAAGGCCGGAGCATTTATAAAGTAAACAAAACCAACAACTATTATTAGCAACACTGTGCCCCCCAACTGGATCCAAGATTCTTTATCATTGAGCCGAAAACGGGAAAGGCTTCTGATATCGCGTTTTAATACATAGGCAGTGCTGACGATAGTACCCAATATTAATATAACGAGAGTAATTATATTAAAAACCTCTCCATGACAATTAATAAAATCTATAACTTGTTGGCCAACCATATAGCCCACTAAACAGAAAAGAAAGTAGGCAGCAACACCTGTGATAACCTTAAGAATTATTCTCATGATATAGTTCCCATAGAAGCCTTTTTCTTTATTATAACATAAACTCCAGACCTGGCTCTCGCCCTCGACGGACCGGGTGAAGGAGCAGCCCCTCCCCGGGTGGAAGAGAACACTGAAACGTCACTTTTCTGCCGGTGAGATTGAATACAAGTGACGGGAGGAAGTTGCTCAAGAAGAGGTGGGGAAAATGAAAAAATGCCCTTTTTGCGCCGAAGAGATACAAGATGAGGCTATAAAGTGCAAACATTGTGGGGAAAAGTTGGGCAAGGGATGGAAATTTAAAATATTTGATGATTTTTTCTATAGGTACGAAAATAAATACTGGAAAGAAAGTATTTTCATATTATTTCTTTATTCACTTGCTTCAATTGTGCTTGCTCCAATCGTTTTTGCCGTCCTAGAGTTAGGTATTTTTGAGCTCCCGCCTCTCATAAACGATTTACCTTGGTTTGTTCCAATAATGCTATCCATTGTTATAATCATTGGAACATATTTGTGGGCAATCTTTTTAGGTGATGAACCTGGATTTTTCATCGGTAGAATTGTTTGCGCAATAATTATTGGCGGAATAATTCTTAGTTGTGTAGATTTATTTGCGCCGTTCTGCTGGTCTAGTTTCTTTCATAGAACTTGGGTTGGTTTGATACTCTTTTTCTTTTTTCTTTTCATTGTATCATGGGGAGTTATTTTTCAATTTGCTAGCCTAATTTACCCAACCAAAAAGCTTTTTGATGTTATATCAGACAACCCCAATGCAATAAAAAGATGGATTTCAAAAGGCGCTGATGTCAACGCAAAGAACGAGTACGGTGACACTCCTCTGTGCATTGCAAGCAGTGGAGGCCACAAAGGAAGTAAAGAAATTGTTGAACTGCTCATCTCCTGTGGTGCAAAGGTCTATGTAAAGGGCTATTGGGGTGGTACCCCTCTGCATAATGCAATCTCCAATGGTAATAAAGAAATAGTCGAACTACTTATTTCTAACGGCGCCGATGTAAACGCAAAAGATAAGAACGGCATTACCCCTCTAAGTTTGGCAAGCGAGAAAGGTCACAAAGAAATAATTGAACTACTCAAGGCTCACGGAGCTTTTGATGGTAATATTTTTACGGCAATAAAAGAATGCAATTTGCAAGCAGTAAAATACTTTATACAAAAGAACCCTTCTATAGTAAAAACTAAAGATAATAATGGCACCTTTGGCTGGTACCCGTTACACTATGCAAGTGACGTAGGCCATAAAGAAATAACTGAGTTACTTATCTCCAAAGGTGCTGATGTCAATGCGAAGGACGAGGATGGCAATACCCCTCTGCACGAGGCAATCTCCAAAGGCCATAAAGAAATAGTCGAGTTACTCATCTCCAAAGGTGCTGATGTTAATGCGGAGGACGAGGATGGCAATACCCCTCTGCACGAGGCAATCATGATGGTCGATACAGAAATAGTCGAGATTCTCATCTCCAAAGGCGCTGATGTCAATGCGAAGGACGAGGATGGCAATACCCCTCTGCACGAGGCAATCATAATGTACGATGAAGAAGTAGTTGAGCTTCTCATCTCCAAAGGTGCTGATGTTAACGCTATAGATAAAAACGGCAGTACCCCCCTAAGTTTGGCAACCAAGGAAGGTCATACGGAAATAGTCGAGCTTCTCAAAGCCCATGGCGCGAAGGAATAGTAAAAAGATCTGGCTCTCGGCCAAGAGCGGAGAGAGGGATTAAAGCCTTCATCTCAATTTCCGTCCCATAACTATCGATTGCAATCGCAAATCAGATCCCGATTTCCAGATCATTTG
>JAVHLC010000026.1 GCA_031082315.1 Thermodesulfobacteriota bacterium | reverse complement strand
GCTTTTCTCTCTTCTGAGGCGCCATTGGCTCAAAGGCGATCTTCTTCTGCCCGGGGAGGGAGATCTCCGGCAGAAGCATCTTGCCCGGTCTTCCCTGCCGTTTTTTCCTGGATGCCTCCTGGGGCTCAGGCGCATTGAAAGGCGGCACAGAGAGCGCGTCTTTCCGGGGGCGTCCCCTCCGGCGCTTCGCCGGTGAATCCATCTTGCTTTTCCCTGTCGCGCTCACGGTGCTCCTCCCTGCCGGGCCTCAGCCCATTCCTTCTCTTTCCCCCCGAAAAGCTCTTCGCCGATTATCCTGTTCTCCCTCAGTCTTACCTGCACCCTCAGAAGCTTCTCCTCAATGCCGGGGTTTTCCGCCATCACCTCTTTTAAGGCCCTCTTATGGATCTTCTCCCTCTCCTCCGACGGCGCTGTCTTCTTCCACTCCTCGGCGGCCAGGGCGAGCTCCCGCTCCCTCTTCTCCCTCCCCTCGCGGAGCGCCGCCTCCCGCACCTCAGCCTCTCTTGCCTCGCGCTCCCGCCTCGCCGCCTCATTCCGCTCGGCTCTCGTCGAAAACCCCTCAGGCGGCTGCCAGTCCTGCTCGACGGCCTTCTTCAGCATCCCTCCCCTGTTTTTTATCGCTTCTCCATTGTACAGCTTGTATTCCAATATTTCTATCTTTTCGAGGAGATATGCCGAAGAATACTTCTTAAGCCAGGTTTTCGCCACTTCTCCTGCAATCCCGTATTCCTTCAGCATTTTCTCATCAAGAGCAACAACAACAGGCGATACTACAATGTTTTCTACAGAATGTGCCGCTTTTTCATGATCAGGCTCTCCCTCATGAGAAAGATCATTCTTGTTGTTGTTGTCTTTCTTATATATATCTTTCTTAATGGGGGTGTCATTGACCACCTTTTCTCCTCCCAAAAGGATGCCGTTGACCACCTTTTCCCTTTCTAAAAGGGTGTCATTGACCACCTTTTCCTTTTCTAAAAGGGTGCCGTTGACCACCTTTCCCCTTTCTCTAAAAAGGGTGTCATTGACCACCTTTTCTTCGCCGGCGTCTAACTGCTTTTTGTAGGAATGGGATCTGAGCCTGGGATGGAGGTGGTACACATCTTCTTCTGAAAGCGGCGAAGGTATCGGCTCCATTATTTCAAACTCCGTTGCCATCCCTCGGCCCTGTGAAGTTTTATAGCGTATCAGATTTTCTGCCGCCAGTTTGTTGAGAATCTTTTTAAGTCCATTTTTGTCGATGGCCCCCGTTGTTTTGCAAAGCTTTTCAAGGGCATAGAAAAATTTTTTGCTCGCGAATCTGTATCGCAGCTCCAGCAAGCGGCGGTATATGCACCATCCAGACATGCCAAGCTTTTGCGGGAGCCCGCTATATGTTATCCATAAGGGGACCTGGGCGAAAATGAAGTCTATTCTGTTCTCGCTATTTTTTTTCATAAAAAGACCTTCTAAGGCAAAGCTATGTTGACTTTTTCCCAGAAGGCCTTTATAATTTAAGTGCGAGTTAAATTAAGAGATCTTCTGAGTAAAGTCGCCTGCCCAACAAGTGACTTTATTCATTTCTGACACCCAAAGGCTTTGTTCTGCCTTATGGGCGACAAGCCCTCAACTGCCGCTCCTTTCGTTCGCTCCCGTCTTAACGGCACTCTCAATGAACGCGAGCAGATCGCTGCCCCTTATTCTCCGGATCCTTCCGGTTTTCATAGAGGGCAGCGACCCGTTTTGTATTCTCCTGTGTATTGTTGCTTTGCTGATTTTCAGTAATTTGGCAGCTTCATCCATTGTATAGACTTCAGTTCCTTTTATTTCCACAAAGACTGCCTCCGTTCATTCAAGTAATTTAATAATACCAAAAAGAAGCATTGAGTGTCAATAAGTGACAGAAAATCTCACAAGGCGGCACCGCTCAGAGCTTCAGATGTTTTTATAGATTACTTCAAAAGCTCGGCTGGCGCGAACTCCCATGAACGTATTGAGTGGAGAAGGATCTCTTCTTTAGGTGACGAATATGAACGCCTGCGGGATCACGGCTATCAATCGATAGTCCGTGATCCTATTTATTTTTCAAAGAAAGGGGCGTTCACAGCATGTTCAGTGAACAGGTAGATGAACGGGAATGGTTTACTCTTCAGGAAGCAAGCAAAATAACAGGTAAGACTCCTTCTTCCCTCAGGAGGCTGATCCAGAGAAAAATAATTGAACGGGTTAAAAAAGAGCACTCAAAGCATGGCGAATATTGGCTTATACATAAGGAAGAGCTTGATTCTCAGGGCGTTCAAGAGGCGTTCGGTGAACGGCCCTTTGTGCAGGGTGTTCATTCTGAACGGGGTGAGGGCGTTCAGATGAACGTCGTAAACTTTGAAACCTATGACCAGCATAGAAGAGAATGGGAGCAGAGGTGTTCACAATTAGAGCAGGGCATGATGATGTACCGCTATAAATTTGAAGAGCTCGACAGAAAATTGAAAGCCCTTCCCGCGCCCCCGGAGTTCATCAGCGAAGAGATCAGGCAGAAGGACACCGTCATAAAGGAGGCTCAGAAGGTCCTTCAGGATGCCCATGAGTCCATTGTTCAGAAGGACGAGGCTCTCGTTCAGGCTCAGAAGATTATTGCCGAAGAGCAGTTCAGGCAGCAGCAGCAGGAAGAGGCGATGGAGCAGCTCAGGGTGAAGCTCCAGAAAGAAGAGCAGGCCAAAGAGGAATATCGTATTCAGTGGGAACTGGCCCAGGCTGAGCTCAAAAGGCCTTGGTGGAAAATGGCACTCATTGCCATAGGTATGTGGAAAATTTAGGCAGCGTGGCAATAATCGGGTATTTCCCAACGAATAAAAAGGTCAAAGAGTAAGATCAGGGAATACTGGAGGAGAGGCAGACACGGAAGCCGAGGCCGTAGTCCTTGTTGCCAGGATTGTTCCTGAGGCGGTCGGCACACCGTAAGTAGTCGGTGAGGCCAATGTTCCAAGAACCGCCACGCAAAACACGATAGACACCTTCTCCCGGCCCCTCGGGGTTTCTTAAAGGGCTGCTCCTGTAATAATTTTTGCCATACCTGTCGGCACACCACTCCCACACATTCCCTGCCATGTCATGCACACCGTAGGGACTCACCCCTTCGGAAAATGATCCTACGAGTACCGTGCCTCTCCCTAGAAGGATATCCGCCATGTGAGCCACCTTCGGACCTCCATCCCAATTGCACTTCGTGCCGTCCCATTTATTTCCCCAGGGATATTTCCTCCCATCGCCTCCCCGTGCCGCTTTCTCCCACTGGGCTTCCGTGGGGAGCCTTCCTTCTGCCCACTCGCAATAGGCCTTTGCATCGTTCCATGTGACGCATACCACTGGATGGCGCTCCCTTCCTGCCAGGGCATAGTCCCTCCAATTTCCATCTGCGCTATATCCCGTTTCACTTATAAACTTCCGGAACTGTGCATTAGTAACCTCGTATTTATAAATATAGTAGTCATCAAGATACACCCTGTGTTGAGGGCACTCATCATCGGATCCCTCTTCTTCGGGGCTCCCCCTGAGAAACTCGCCGGCAGGGATAAAGATCATCTCGGCGCCGTCTATGCTGTTTTCCTTCTCATTTGAGAAGGTGGCAAGTGTGGGATGAGCGGAAGGAAATGGCGCAGGGCTTACAGAAGCGGGCTGATCAGGCGAAGAGGAAGCTCTATGGGAAGGTCCTGCTGCTTGAGATTTCTCTTGAGAAGGTGTACCTGAGGGGAGCAAGGTAAATTCATTCCATATCGCCGAAACAGCCCATAAGGTGTAAAGCGCAATCACGATTACCACAGCGACTTGGTACCATGGCAAAGAAATCTTCTTCGACGGCGATGCTCCCCCTTGGAGAGAAGGTGAGGGCTGCGCCTCATATCGCGGCTTTTTCACATCTGGCAGCGGCGGTGGCGCTGCATATTGAGATGATACTTTTGATGTAGCAGGCAAAAGTGACTTTGAGTTGTAGGGCAAAACAACACGGAAGCCGAAGTAGAGGCTGAGCCAAAGGTCGGGATTGACCCAGTAGCGGTTGGCGCAGCGAAAGCTACCGGAGCTGCCATTGGTCCAAGAACCGCCACGCAGAACACGGTACTGCCTGCTTTCCGGCCCCTCTGGATTTTTTGAAGGGCTCTCCTGATAATAGGTTTCGCCATACCAGTCAGCACACCACTCCCACACGTTTCCCGCCATATCGTGGACGCCCCAGGGGCTCGCCCCCGAAGGAAATGATCCGACGGGCGTTGTGCCTCTTCCGCCAGAAAACTCCGCCATGCCCGCCACTTTCGGACTTTCACGCCAGTTACACCGTGCAGGGTCCCAGGCATCTCCCCAGGTATATTCTCTCCCGTCGGTTCCCCGGGCGGCCTTCTCCCACTGGGCCTCTGTGGGGAGGCTTCCTCCCGCCCACCTGCAGTACGCAACTGCGTCATCCCATGTCACAAATATCACAGGATGCCGCTCTCTTTCTTTCGGAGCATACTTCTTCCATTCTCCCTGCGCCTTATACCCATTAGTATCAATAAACTTCTGAAACTGCCCGTTGGTCACTGGATATTTGTAGATATAGTAGGCATCAAGATATATCTTATGCTGTGGGTGCTCATTATCTATTCCCTGCCCATCTGGAGACCCCATTACGAATTCTCCGGCAGGGATGAGAATCATTTCGGCATTATCCACCGGGTTGATACGCTCACTCGGGATTGAAGAAGCAGGAGTTAACGGTGCAGAAGACACTTGTTTTTGTTCGGGTGACGATGTTTTAGGAAGGGCAGGAGGCTGAGTTTTTGCGGCATCTGGCGCTTGTAGTGGAGACAAAGCTGATATTTGTGGAACAGTTTTTGTTTTAACTTCAGAAATCGTTGATGTTTGTGATGGTGAAGCCGGTGTTTGTATGGCAGGCGGCACTGCATATTGAGATGATACTTTTGATGTAGCAGGCAAAAGTGACTTTGAGTTGTAGGGCAAAACAACACGGAAGCCATAGTTGAGATATCGAGCTTCTGGGCTATCACTGTAACGTCTGGCACATCTAAGGCCCTCAGTGGATTCACTGCACCAAGAACCACCCCGCAAAACGCGAGAGCCATCTTTCCCTGTCTCATTAGGATTTTGTTTGGGGCTACTCTCATAATGCTTTTCATTATAACAGTTATCGCACCATTCCCACACATTTCCCATCATATCGTGAACACCGTAGGGACTTTTCCCTTGAGGGAAAGATCCTACGGGAGTTGTACCTCTTCCCTCAGTCATATCCATCATATCAGCAACATTCTGCTCGTTTTTCCAATTGCACTTTGCGGTATCCCACGTATTTCCCCAAGGATAGGCTCTCCCGTCTGTACCCCGGGCTGCCTTTTCCCATTGAGCCTCTGTCGGCAGGGTGCCGCCTGCCCATTTACAATAAGCAGCTGCATCTGACCAAGTAACAGAAACGACAGGGTGGTTCTCCGTTCCCCTCGTTCCCAAATTTTCCCATATTCCCTCTGCCTTATAGCCAGTAGTGTCAATAAACTGTTTAAACTGCTTATTGGTCACCGGATATTTGTAAATATAATAGGCATCAAGATATATATTATGCTGTGGACACTCATTATTTGAGCCTACCCCCGCAGGTGATCCCATGATAAAGTCACCAGAAGGAATGAGGATCACCTCGGCATTGTCCAACATATTGACCCGCTCAACAGGCGGTCCATAGTGGGCTGCCACAAAAGGTGGTGGAGCGGGTGCCACCTGACTCACAACGGGGGCAGGCGACCGACTCACTGCGGGTGCAGTTGAAGGCGGGGTTTTGGGCACCACAGAAACCGATACCTGGGCTGCAGGGCTCACTGGTGGTTGAGCTTTATTCACTGTTTTACGTGCACAAGGCTGTTTCACTGGTCTTGAAGCTGAAGTTGACGGCTTTTTCGCTATTGATTTCACTAATTTACCATCTCTGAGCGCCTCAATAGCAGATCTCACTTCTTTGGCGTTTCCATAACGCTCATCAAGATTATCTGCGAGGAGCTTGTCCAGAAGCGTCTGCCACTCATACTTTGTAGTCCGATATTTAGCAACTGGATGCTCCTTAAATGTAAAAGGTTTTCGCTTCTCAGGATCGTTCATGGTGAGAGCATAATGGAGCACTCCACCTAGAGAGTATAAGTCGCTTCTTACATCGAGCCGGTTTTCATAAACCTCAGGGGCTGCATAACCATCAGTACCTATGGCAGTACCAGTCCTGGAGCTCACTTCTCTTGCAATTCCAAAATCAATCATATAAAGATATCTATCTTTTGTGATCATGAGATTCTGAGGCTTTAAATCCCTGTATACCACAGGCGGATTCTGGCTGTGAAGACACGCAAGAATGTCGCAGATCTGGAGCCCTATTTCCACGATTTTATCTTCATCCAGCTTCGGATGTTTCTGCAGGTATTCAGAGAGAGTTTCCCCCTCGATATACTCCATGGCAATGAAGCAGCGGCTCTCTATAGTGAAGAAATCAAATATGTTCGGAATTTTCGGGTGCTTGAGCTTCAGGAGCAAGTTGGACTCTCTTATAAAACGCTCCTGAGCTTCTTTAAGTTCCTGTGCTGTCGATGCCCCAATAAGCATCTCTTTTAGGGCCGCTTTTCCCTTAAAACTAAGATCAAAGACCTCATAAACCCGTCCCATACCCCCTTCTCCGAGTATTCCATCAATCCTGAATCTATCTTTAAGTAATACCCCATCTGGGACCCGCATGAGAGGGTTCTGAGGGATAGAAGATGACGGCGGACTAAAAACATTAGCACTAGCTTCTCCTCCAACTGAAGCAGGATTTTTCACTCCTGAAGAAGGTCGTGGAGTTCCTGTAATGAGGTCGGTACCGCAGGAAGCACAGAATTTCGCTTTATCGGTATTCTCACGACCACATTGCGGACAATACTGTGGCATCTTTACCGCCACCCGAATATTTTTTTCCTTCAAACCTTGTAAATCTTGAATAATAACATTTGGCAAATCTCTCAAAATATCAATATAATAAGATTTGCCTCCACAGTTATTAGCTATACTTATAAGAAATTTCTCATCAAAATCATCTTGAATACCTATTGTGCTTATTGATACATCAGACTGATGTATTTTTTTACAGTATTCTATGCATTTTTCAGTGTTATCACATATCCCATCTGTGATTATGATAATGTGATTAATATTATTGATTGAAGAATTCTTTTTTAACTCGATATCAGAGTAGTGTAATCCACCTAAAAGATTTCGGAACTTGTCAATAGTTTTGGGACAAATTCCCGAATGAATTTA
Organism: Thermodesulfobacteriota bacterium; assembly: GCA_031082315.1. NCBI lineage: Bacteria > Pseudomonadati > Thermodesulfobacteriota > Thermodesulfobacteriota bacterium. The sequence goes on along the minus strand of JAVHLC010000026.1, from coordinate 2,404 downwards.
GGCACCTCCTTCCGATAAAATGACTTTCAGTGGTGGATTTATCCAGACTGACTCTGGTAATTGAGGAGCAACCGGCTTTCTTCGTACAAACCTCTCGGGATGAGCCAGATGTGCCCTGTCGAGCACCTCCTGCCGCCGGGCAGTTATCTCCTGAGCCCTCCCAAAGTGCACATCCCCTGGCACCATCAGGCCTATGCCGGAATGATGATGCTCCCAGTTATACCATGAGAAGAAGTCCACGGAAAAAGCCCTGGCATCCTCAATAGAGCCGAATCGCTTCTGAAAGGTGGCCATATACTTCATGGTTTTGAACTGGCTCTCAGAGAACGGATTGTCATTGGAAACATGCGGTCTGCTGTGGCTCTTGATGACGCCGAGATCCATCAGAAGTGAAGCGACAGGCTTTGAAGTCATAGAGGAGCCCCTGTCTGCATGAATAATCAACTGCCCGGGATCGATACCCTGCTTCTGACAGGTTTCCTTTATCAGCCGGGCGGCGAGCTCTGCGCTTTCACGAGGGGCGATCATCCATCCCACCACATAGCGACTGAAAATATCCAGAATGACATAGAGGCAATAGTAGATCCACTTTACCGGACCGAGAAGCTTGGTGATATCCCACGACCACACTTGGTTGGGTCCCATCGCCCTTACCACTGGTTTTACATAATGAGGATGACGTGCCTGCCTTCTCCGCTCCTTTACCTGATTGTTTTGCCTGAGAATCTGGTACATCGAGGTAATCGAGCATAGATAGACTCCCTCATCCAGGAGGGTCGCATAGACCTCAGACGGTGACTTATCCTGGAAGCGCTCACTGTCCAGAACCGCAAGAACGTCTTCTCTCTCTGCAAAGCTCAGAGCTCTTGGATGCTTCATCTTCACTCTGGGGGATGGCGGATGCCCGGGTTGTTCAGGCTTCATTGCCCTGTAGAGGCTCGATTTCGGAATGCCTAATGCCTTACACGCCTCCCGGGTGCCAGTATCCTTTTCTATGGCAATCACCGCGTTCATCAGACGTCTTCTCCGATCTCTACATCCTTCAGGGGGATGCCCGTTATCTCGGAAATTTTTTTTTGAATATCAAGGAGCAGTTCCGCGCGCTTCAGGCGATTCTGGAGCCTGCGGTTCTCACGCTCCAAATCCTTTGCGCGGGCAGCCAGTATTTCCACCCTGGTCGGCTTCCGACCCCGTCTCTTTGAGCTCAGTGCCTCCAGCTCCGCACGCTTTCTCTGCTCCCGCCAGCGCTGGATATTGGAGGAATAGAGGCCTTCACGCCGGAGTATGGCGCCTATCTGGCCAGGCTGTGAAGCCTCGTCGATCTCTTTGAGAATTCTTCTCTTATATTCTGCCGAAAATACTCTCCGCTCGGGACGCTCTCTGACCTCCGGACAGGGAAGAGCCAGCAGCGGTCTCGCGCGATCAATAGAGCTACGCTCTATTGATTCCCTGGGGGTGTTGTCCTGTAACATACTCTTATCTCCTTTCCCGCCCTACCATTATACACTAATTTAAGGCCGGGAATTTGTCCCACTTCATATTAACACGTAGGGTTTCTAACTTTTATATCATTATCTGATTGGACATTTAGTTTCTGTAAAATTAATTCTTCCTTATTCGCCAACATGGTTGAAGGCATTATTATCCTGGGATTTATACCAAAAGATATGACAGAAATAGTGTCCTCTGCTGCAAGGTATCCAATAATAGTCCCAAAGGCTTCACGTATCGATTGAACTATTGTAGAATTGCCGATCCCTATGAGAAATAAGAGATTCAGGAATTTTTTCTCTGGTTTCACTTTTTACCCTTACATCAACTCTTGAGTAGTTTCCTTTACGCAAAGATTTTTCTCATTAAAGTGCTCGGGCCTTCGATGGGTTCTCCGCATCCTGCGCAGAAATTCGCCTTATCACTGTTCTTGTTACCGCACTCGGTGTAATACTGAGGCATATGCCCACTCCCCTATGCTCTATGTCTTCTTATCTGTTTCTCTTTCTGACATTGGCTTCCTTCATAAAATAGTCATAGAAATGCGGGTATTTCCCCATTTACGATAACAGAGTTCAGATCATTGATAATGTCTAAGGCTTTTATTCAAGCATTATCGACGCTTCCGACAATCCGACAATTGTTCGTGCTTTCTCCCGAATAGATCGCGTTGCCTTCGGCTTCGATCAATGTTGAAAAAATACTTATTGAACTTCCAGCGCCTACTTGTCCCTCTCTCTGTGCCAGCCGGACTTTGTGTAGTCCCGGCAGTTCGTGCCGGGGAGTGTCGGGTAAAGAGTGCCGTTGTCCACCTGCAGGCCTGGCTTGGAATAGTCGCGACAGTTCAGGCCAGGAAGTGTCGGATACATGGTATTATTTTCCCTGTGCCAGCCGGACTTTGTGTAGTCCCGGC
>JAVHLC010000025.1 GCA_031082315.1 Thermodesulfobacteriota bacterium | reverse complement strand
GGCCAGATCGACAACCTGGTAACGGCCCTGGCTGAAGGAGCCGGTGGTCATCTTTCGGCCATCGTTGACAGACTGAAGAAACTAGAAAACCAGAAGCAGCAGATCGAAAACGAGCGTGAGATCCTCCGGACCCGGAACGATGCCGAGATCCTATCCCTTGAAAACATCACCGCCTACCTAAGGCAGCAGGCAGAGATCCTAAAAAGCAGAAACCCCGACGCCTGCCGGAAGCTGGTCAACACGTTTGTTGAACGCGTTAACGTGTCTTCCGAAGACACCGAGGTCATCTATAGAATCACTACTGTGGTTTTTACTGGCTAACCTACTATAAAACGATACAATTGCACACCCCTGTGGCAATCTTTCAACGCTTCCAAGGAGGAGTGTGCATTTTCGTCAGGGGGTGTGTAGAACACCTCAAAGACAGATTCTCTTGGTTTAAGGTCGTCCCCTTCCTACTTCTTCTTGATTGATCCTAGCAAACATATCTTAGCTACTATATCTGTAAACGTCTGCCATTCATCTTCCGGATCAATCCCTACAAACTCATCTGGAGACTTTGCATTCTCAGGTTTCTCAAATAAAAGGGGTTCATTATTACAGCCTCGGTAAATTGGACCGTAGTTGCGTCTACTGTAATAATCGATATCTGCCATCAGTTCAATAATAAATATGTACCTGTTTCCCATGGCATGGTAATCAGTCTCCCCAAGAAAAAATCTTAATTTTTCATTCATACCAAAGAACACTGCGTAGTATATAGCTAGATTGACAACCTTTTTCTTAACCTCGGGTAATTGCATTATCATTAAACAAGTATAATTATCATCTGTGTCATCAATGGTTATATAATCAATTTTTATTTCTATTGGATGATTCTTGACATTATCTCCATTTTGATTGCAGATATCAGCCCATAGAGACATTATAAGTGCATGAACTTGATCAGGACCTTCATTAAATGCCTGATAGAACAAATCTTCACGGTACAAGAATAATCCAGGCAATATTTCTCGTTGAAATATACTTCGAAGTTCTTCGTTTTTAATTTGTTCAACCTCCTCATTAATGCCTTGTACTGATTTCTGCCGCTTTAGCATTGGTTCTGTTGAAAGAAACTTAGTCTTTCAGGAGTCTGCATCCCATATTATTCTTCGTCTCGTCTGGTTCAGCAACTTTCGTAAATGATACGCTTATTTTGCTTCCGGATAAGCTGAATTTATGTTTTACCGATTTCCGAAGCGAGGAATATGTTTCGCTTATAGTAGTACCAGGGGTGCGCTACCTAATTTTTCTGATGCGTAAATGCTTTATAATAAATTGTATATAGTCGTTAAAGCTTCTCGCCAAAAGCTCAGGGCTTGGGTCACCGCCGTGTGCTTCAGTATATATCTTCCCATTCAGATAGTAAATTGGGTCACCGTTACTGGTCGCAAAGCAAAAGGCAGACTCCGGTAAATTATACTCTTTTTTTATTGCTGGTAAGCGTTCTACGCTGTAAAACCTGATTTGGGAAAGGTTGTCGAGCCTTATTTCGACATCTACAGGGTTGTTGGTTTTATAAAACTCGCGAAATTCCTCAGGTATAGAAGTAACCTCGCCCAAAAAAGGCTTGAAAACATTGCGCTTATCTTGCTTCTGCACAGCCGCAACAAGCTTAGTAAGCATAGCCAACACCTCCACTGAAAGAAGGATATGACTTATTGATAGTGTATACCCTTATGCCCTCCATAAGTTTTTTATCGTGGATTGATAACGACACCATATATGTCAAAACGATAAGACCTATACTTAAGGATACTATTATTCCAGACGGGCCGCCACAAATGCCCTGTGCTATTATTGAAGCGATTAGAACTGCGGTCGAGAAGGCAGCTTGTTTGCCCACTCGAATCAAGCATTCTTTTTTTCCATATCCCATTCGCTTCAACTTCGCGAACTGATATACTGAAAACACAGCAATTGCCATAAACCCGACAACGCCCATATTACACATCTTGGCAACATTATCAGTTACACTTACCCCGATATTTTGGAGTACACCCTGTAAGGCTTTAGAGGAAATTTCTCCGATGCTCCGTGCTAAAAAATGATTGACGACTCCAAATGCCGCACCCTGGAATCCAGCTTTAGCTCCTGCAACTGCAGCATAACGAACGCTCTCAGGTGATACGCCTGACTGCGCCAGCGTAACAACAAAACCTATTGTAAAGCCGATACCAAGGCCGATAGCAGCTGCAGTTCCGATGCCTGCAAGCTCATTTTTAAATACCCGGCTTTTGTTAGCGTCTATTAAACGCTTGTCCCTGTCAATCAAATCTCCTTCCGTAGCATTTCGGTAATTTCCATTATGAGCGTCAAGGTGTTCACGAACGCCGCTCCCATCTCTATGTTCTTCGAGAAACCGGATATTATCTGGATTCGTCTGTTGCCCGGGGTGTGCTGCCGCGCTATTGATATGATGACCCTCAAAATCACGCACAGACGTATTATCTAATATCTCTTGCCGTTGTGCCGGACTCCAATCCTGCGTACCGCTCCCGCCCATTTCGAGTTCTGCTTTCTCATATTTCCAGGCCAGTTCGATTCCCTTATCGCGCAATGAAGTCGAATTTGGGTCAGCCGCGAGGATAGTATTCAAGCTTCGCTGCGCGGAATCCCGAAGTACGGATAACCTTTGAAATATCTCGTTGAATTGGGCGTTATAGTTACCGGTTACGCCAATCGTGTTAAACACGTTGGAGGAGTACAGGCTCGCGCCCAGGGCGGTTCCGTTTATGTCCGACCAGTGAATTGGCTCTCTCTGCTTCAATGTCGGTGAAATAAACGACCTGCTCAAAATCTGTGACTGCATTTTTTCACCGGCTTTCTATTGGATTATTTTCTCGGCATCAATCGAATACTTGGTCAGTGTATATTTACCGTCGTCATTCAGCTTGCTGAAAATATACGAATAAACATGGTTGTAATAGATCAATGTTTCGTTAAAAAGTTTTCCTGCGTCGTAAATAAATAGATGTTTAGATACCAAGTTAAACAGACTGGTGTCGCTACTTATATATTTCGCTTCATTGGATTTGAATAAAGTAAATGCTTTGCGGAAATCAGCTACCGCTTTTCGGTTATATTCGACATTTGCGCTGTAAGCCAGTTGTTCCATCTTTGCGCTGATCAGAGAAGAGAACTCCCTAGTCATAACATCATAAAGAGCTTGCTGGTCTTCATCAAAAAAATCTTTTAACAAAACCTTCTCTTGGCTTGCCAAGTCGAGCAAAAGTTTATCGAACTCGGTTTGATCTTTTGCGGTATGCAATTTTCCCTTGATCGAGGCGAGTACAGTCAGAACCTGATCATTACTTTCTTTTACCTTGGATACATACGCCGTTCTTTGTCCGTTTTCAAGCGATCTTATCTGGTCAGTTACCTCAAAAAGTTTTTCTTTGTATGAGAGAATACTTTTAAGCGTGTCTTCGTCCATAACAACATGTTCGCTGTAATATGAAAGCGCCTGATCAGCCTCGCTTACGAAAAATTTCCGTGTTTCAATTTCAATCGGGTATTGCGCAATTTGTAGACAAAGCTCGAAATAGTCGTTAAACGCCTTTTCGCTTGCGTTGTTACGAACATATTCATTCTTTGCAACGATATGGGCATCCATTATACGATTTGCATTAATTAATTCCGTGATCATTTTTGTGCTCCTCCTAAATGTTTAAATAAACTATCGATATCCCACTGAAAAAAGGAGATAAACCAATACTTTACAGCGGGATATTTGCAAAAAAACTTTTTATTTCTCTCGCAGCGTTTATACGTCTCACAATGTCGTCAACATTGTAGTTTTCAATCATACCGCGCAGATTTTCAACGTACTCCTCCCATTCTTTTTCCATATTATCAGAGGAGGCGTCGAAGGCCTTCTGCGTGTCTTCCCAGAACGAATTAATTGCTTTTTTATATTTCATTAACGCATCTTGGTCGTCGTAGGCTTTAATAAGCTTTTTCGCAAGGCTCTTTTCCCAACCTCCCGAAAAAATCGCAAAAGCTGCAAGAGCGGCCATAACAGCCAGTGCTATTCCAAGTACCACCGGCCCCCCAATGGTTGCAATTGCGGAAGCTGCCGCAGCCGTGCCGCCAACAGAAATGCCAAGTGCCGCCAAGAGACTAACGCCTTTTGCCAGGAGAATATAAGCGCCAAGGTTACCAAGCGTTGATGCCCAAAAAGCAAGTCCGCCAATTGTAGCCAACCCCGTTAGTCCTGCGGCAAAAGCCCGAGTCGCGTTAAAAGGAACACTGCTAATTCCGACTTTCTCGGCTTTTTCACTCAAAGTGCTTCGCTGGAACCCACTAATGTATTTGTCAATGACGCTGCTTAAATCCTCAGACTTCTGTTTTAGAACTGTTTGTATCGCGTCTTCAAGTAACGAATTAACATAATTCGATAGCAACTGAACGTCTTCTTTTTTCTTCTTGAAGCCCTTGGTCTTGATAATATTTACGATAGAATCAACAGAGATAATAGTCTCGTATTTTTCCGCAAATTCGGATATAGAGTCTTTACGAAACTCGTCTATCTTCTTGCTTACGTTTATTCTGTCGTTTTGACCGCTGTTTCTCCTAGCAGGCTCGCTCTTATTTATCTCGTTGAGAAGGTGTTCGTATTTTTCTTTCTCGCTAAGCATTCTGTTATAGTCTTCGATATCGTTATCAAGAGAAATCCCAGCAGACTTAGCATAATCCTTGACAAAATCTTTTGCCTTTCGTTCAACCTGACTAGGGAGCACTTCAATGACTCTCTTTATTTCAGCTTCGAACGCGGTACGTGTTTGCTCGATATCCGTTGAATAGGTGAAAAACCGACTGCGGAAGATATCGTGCGTGTAAACATATCCTGTAGCTGACTCGCGGTCTGACCAAAAATTATCCGTGATTGTCTTTTCAAATCTCTCACAACCTTTATCAAGGATGTTCTTTAACGAAGTCTCGTTTCCTTGGTGTTAGGGCTAACCTAAAACGTCCGAAAGCTGACGGGATTGCCTGACCGGGAGTTGCTGGATATAATGGCCATATCATTTAGAAAGGAAAGACGCCCCTGTTTGTTGTGCCACCGTGGTCAGCAGCAGCACCAGAGGCGCCCATCACCGTATGGTCATTGTAACAAAATATGAGCTCGTTGAGAACCCCGACAAGGGTGTTTTTTGTGAGGAGCGCGGAGCAGATTCCCTGTCCCTGCTGTAGCGGGCATTTAAGGGTAATTGGCAGCCGCCAACGGGGCTGTATCGACAGCCTCGGGGACAAAATCATCCTCATCATCCGCCGCCTTCGTTGTGTTGCGTGCCGTCGCATCCACCACGAACTGCCGGACATGCTGGTACCGTACAAGCGTCACATAAAGGATAGCATTGAGGCAGCCGTGGGCGGTGATCCGGCCCTTAGCGTCACGGCCGATGAATCCACCTTGTGGCGCTGGCGGAGATGGTTTTGGGCACTGGCTGCGTACTTCCTTGGCTGCCTCACCGCCCTCGCCGCCCGTTATGCGATAGCGTCTGTGGAAGGACGATCCACCCTTCCCCGGTCCGCGCTCCACAGGATCTGGCAGTTGGTAGGGGATGCCCCCGGCTGGCTGGCCAGAGTTGTCCGCCCGGTGGCCAATGCAAATCTTTGGGTACAGACCCGTTCGGCATTCCTGTCCTGACGGCTTTGGCATAGACTCGTGCTGAATTAACTTTAAGGAGGGTATTCAGCATGAGAGACCACCGGAAGGCCGAAGAGATCGCCGAAAAGCGGATACAGCTTTTGTCCCCGCTGTTGGCGGAAGACTGGATGCGGCCAAAGCCAGAAAACTCAAGGCCCAGATCTGCGAACAAGCCGGGATATCCGAGCGTACCTTGCGCCGGTATCTGGCCCGGTACCGGGAAAACGGGTTCGGGGGCCTCAAACCCAAGGGCAAGGGTGAACGCCTGAACCAGGAGGCCGTCCCGGCCAACATCCTGGAGCAGGCCATCCTTTTGCGCCGCGAGGCGCCGGGAAGAAGTGTCGCGCAGATCATTCAGATTCTGGAGTGGGAAGGACTGGCCGAACCCGGCCGGATCAAACGCAGCACCCTGCAGGAGAAACTGGCGGAGAAGGGCTACAGTGCCCGGCACATGCGTATGTACGCGGATACCGGCGTCGCCGCCCGGCGGTTTCAGAAAAGGCACCGCAACCAGCTCTGGCATTCAGATATCAAGTATGGGCCGTACCTGCCCATCGGCCCGGATGGCGCCAAGAAACAGGTTTATCTGGTATCCTTCTTTGACGACGCCACCAGAGCCGTGATGCACGGAGAGTTCTACCCCACCTTGGATCAGGTCATCGTCGAGGACTGTTTCCGCCAGGCGATCCAGAAGTACGGGGCGCCTGATGCGGTATTTTTTGATTATGTTCCGCGGAACATAATCAAAATTATGTTGCCAGCTTGATTATGTTGCCGGTAGCTATATTCATGGCTTAGATAAAAAATCTTTGAGTCTAAGTGGCAACATAATTTTCCTGGTATGAATTCTAACTTAGAATAACCTCAAAATCTATAAAGGGAGGTTGTTTTAAATGTTGGAGCTTTATTATGTCAATCCGGAAACATGGGATCGTATTCGAGCGTCGTGGATTTATGGCCCCATAGAAAGGTATGTTGAATGGCTTAATAAACACAGCTATTCAGCTACCACCGTACGAAAACGCATACCTATCTTGATGGAATTCGGTGAATTCGCCCGGCGGCAAGGAGTGACTATATTGGAAGAGTTGCCTGGGCACATTGAAGGGTTTGCGCAATACTGGCTGCAGAAACATGGTCAAGGGTGTAAGACTGATGAGGCTCGGAAAAGAGTATTAATGGAAGCGCAGAATCCTGCAAGGCAAATGTTGGTTTTGTTGATGCCGGAGTTAAAGGAAAAAGGTCGGGTAGAGCCATTCCAGAAACTGGTTCCAGGCCTGTTTGACTACATGAAAAATGAAAGAGGCATTAAGGAAAGCACACTCCAGCATTACAGAAGTAATCTTTATGCTTTCGAAAGATATCTCCAGAATATTGGCCTCAAAGAACTCCGTAATCTTTCGCCCGTTATTCTAAGCGGCTTTTTAACCAGCAGCAGCGGATTATGTAAGAATAGTCTCGGTATTAGATGCACAGCGGTGCGAATATTAATTCGATATCTTTATCGCGAACGAATCATAGCGAACGATCTGAGCGGCGCTCTAGATTCTCCCCGCAATTATCGGCTATCCAGCATACCGCGCTCCATCACCTGGGATGAGGTAAACCGTATGCTGGAGGCAGTTGACCGCCGGGCCCCCATTGGTAAACGAGACCATGCTATTTTGCTCCTGTTGGTGACATATGGACTAAGGTCCAGGGAAATCGCTGCTATGACCATCGACGACATCGATTGGCGGCAGGGCCGAATTCGGGTGCCGGAACGGAAAGCCGGTCATTCCACAGCATATCCCCTGTCGACGATTGTAGGGGAGGCTATCCTGGATTATCTCCAACATGCCAGACCCAAAACATCCGACCGCCATATCTTTTTCCGAACGAGACCCCCGTACACACCGATGACCTACGAAAACGTATCCGGCCGCGCAGCTCGCTACCTTCGCAAGGCCGGAATCCCTATCAGCAGGCCGGGGTCGCACACGCTTCGCCACACCTGCGTGCAACGGCTGGTGGATGCAGGTTTTTCCCTAAAGACTATCGGTGACTACGTGGGTCATAGAAGTGCTGACTCGACGGCAATCTACGCTAAGGTAGCGCTGGATGTCCTCCGGGAGATTGGCTACGGTGTGGGGGAGGACATCTTATGAGGCCGGCATGGAATGGTTTCCACAGTCCCCTGGCAGAAGGGATCCAAGCCTTTCTCGCTTACAAGCGAGCCCTTGGGCAGAGTTTCCTCACCGAAGAATATGCTCTCCGAGCACTAGATGCCTTTCTGGTTCGGCAGCAAGTGCATGCTATCGGAGATATCACCGCAGAACTTATTGAAGCTTTCCTGGCATCCCGGCCCCGTAAACGACCGCGCAGTTACAACCACTTGGTTAGCGTCGTTAGACGGCTGTTCAACTGGATGATAAAACAACACTACTTGGATAGTCTTCCTTTACACATGGAGACTCGGCGAGAGACTTCACAGAGGACTCCCTTTTTATTCACACCTGCCATGGTTCGGGAATTGTTGGCTTGCGCGGAGAGATTGCAAGACAGCCGAAATACATCTCTCCGAGGCATTACATATCGAACCATATTTGCCCTACTATACGGTCTTGGCCTCAGAGTTGGAGAGGTTTCTCGGCTTTGTTTGAGCGATCTGGACATCGAGCGATCGCTGTTGATCATTCGGCAAACCAAGTTTTACAAAAGCCGCATTGTTCCGTTTGGTCCTCGAATTAAAGAGCTTCTTGTTGAGTATCTAGAAATGCGCTTAAAGAAGTACGGACCTCCTCTGCCGGAGGAGTTCTTGTTTACCTTTTTCGGGGGCCGTCCCATAAACCGCCACACGATTGGTGCGACATTTCAGTCCCTGATTCCCCAACTTGGATTGCGAGTACCAGAAGGGGTTTCACCTCCCCGCCTGCACGATCTGAGACACTCATTTGCCGTCGGAACCTTGCTCCGTTGGTACCGCGCCGGTATTGACCCGGGAACCCGACTTCTTCACCTGTCAACCTTCATGGGACATGTCAATCCTACATCTACAGCAGTCTATCTGACTATTACACCTGATTTACTGCAAGAGGCCAATTTACGTTTTGAGCGGTTTGCGGCAACCGCCATTAAGGGGGCGTTGTCATGAGCGGCGAGAACTTGGGCAGTATCACATACTCCTTCTTTAAAGATTACCTTATCATTCAAAAGGGGCTGCGCCCAGCTTCGATCAAAAGCTACCGGGATACCATCCGTCTGTTCCTGCAATTTGTAGCTGCTGACTCGGGGCGTAAAATCACCCGCCTTGCCTTAGCGGATTTGACTTTTAAGCGAGTCAAAGATTTCCTGCAGCACCTTGAAAATGATCGCATGAACCACATTCGCACCCGTAACCATCGTTTGACTGTTCTGCATACCTTCTTCGGCTACATTACTATGAGAGCTCCCGAGATGCTGGCGATTTCCGAACAGGTGGCGGCCATCCCCATGAAACGCGTCCCTCCTCCGGAAACATCCTTTTTGGAGCGCGAGGATATCTCCGAGCTTTTTGCACATTTGCCTTCAAAAGGGCACTATGCGCTACGAGACCGGGCACTTTTGCTATTTCTTTACAATACCGGGGCACGTGTTCAGGAGGTTGCTGACCTTCGCATTGGTAACCTTGACTTGGATGATTGCCCACGCGTCAGACTGCACGGCAAGGGTGACAAGTGGAGGACATGTCCGCTATGGCAGGAGACGGTCAATCTTCTGAAAAATCTTATCCGGCAAAACCCCATAAAAGATACGCCAGAGAATGCAGTTTTTCTCTCTCAGAACGGCAAACCTCTGACTCGTTTCGGTATTTACAAGATCGTACGCCGCCATACCGACTCAATTCCGCAGAATAAGAGGGCAATAAACAAGCGGCACATCAGCCCACACGTGTTTCGCCATACTGCGGCAGTACATCTGTTGGAGTCGGGGGTGGATGTTAACGTAATTCGCGGTTGGCTTGGACATGTAAGCCTCGATACTACCAATCGTTACGCTGAGATTAATACCAGGATGAAAGAAGTTGCTCTGCGAGTTTGCGAGCCAAAGGATAACTCTTCTACGGGATACCCTAGAAAACCAATTTGGAAGGAGGACGAAACGCTGTTATCATGGTTGGATTCCCTATGAAAATTATGTTCCGAAAATCTATTTCCTTCGGTTTTGGCAGTAGGGATTTACCTGAACGGCAACATAATCAAGCTGGCAACATAATTTTGATAACGGTAAACAGTACCGGACCAAGTGGATGACCCGGGCTTGCGCCAAGATGGGCATCCGGCTGCTTTTTGCCAAGCCGTATGCCCCGGAAGCAACCGGCAAGGTGGAGCGCTTTAACCGAGTGGTGGACGCCTTCCTGGCCGAGGCGGCCCTGGAGAAACCGCAGTCGCTGGACAAGCTCAATGCGCTGTTCTGGGTCTGGTTGGAGGAGTGTTACCAGAACAAACCCCATTCAGCCCTGGAGAACAATCAGAGCCCGGCTGCCGCTTACCGCAGTGACAGCAAGGCGGTCAGGTTTTTGGATGCCGAAACTATCGCATCTGCTTTTCTGCACTGCGAGGAAAGGAAGGTCGACAAGGCGGGCTGCATCAGCTTCGCAGGCAAGAAGTACGAGGTCGGTCTGAATTTCATCGGTTGCAAGGTGGATGTTGTCTACGACCCGGCTGATATCGCCGAACTGACCATCGAGTACGAGGG
>JAVHLC010000024.1 GCA_031082315.1 Thermodesulfobacteriota bacterium | reverse complement strand
ACAAAGGCGAGGAGATAGGCTATGTCCTTTCAGGCAAATTAAAAATGGTTATCAGCAATGCTACTTACACTATCCGCGCCGGAGACGTGATCTATCTGACCGCAGAGATGCCGAGTCAATGGGAAAATCCAGGGCCTAATGTGGCCAGGTTGTTGTGGATTAAAGAGAAGTAGAACTAAATGTCCAACTATTGGAATAAATCTTTCTGGATAGCCTCAAGCAGGTCATTGGCCTTGAGGTCTTCGATCTTAAAATACCGTGCCCCCATCTGGTCCGAGAGTTGACGGGCCAGACCAAACGAGACCATCCCGGGTCCCTCCACATCAATCACTATGCTCCGGATACGTGAATCGTCTCTTATAGCAATTGCTATCTCTATAGACTCCATAACCGGTTTTCCTCCATACAGGCCTACATTGGCCTTGCCGTCAGAGATCAAAATAAACAGAGGATAGATATTGGGGTCCTTATGGAAATAACTCTCAATGACCTCATATCCCAGGCTTATCCCGTGTGGCAGCGGAGTCTTCCCACCGGTCGGCAGCTCTTCCAGGAGCTTATAGGTAAGTTCGATACTGTTGGTGGGAGGCAGGAGCACCTCCGCCCGGTCTCCCTTAAAGGCTAACATAGCCACCCGATCTCTCTTCTGATAGGCATCTATAAGGAGGGAGAGGATGGCCCCTTTGGTTGCGATCATGCGTTTGCCCGCACCCATAGAGCCGCTGGCATCCACCACAAAAACGATAAAATTACCGATCTTCTTCTCTCTTCTCCTTCCCCTGATGTCACTCTTTTCAATGGCAATGGCTACATTTTCCCTTTTCCTTTCCCTCTGATAAGGGGCGGCCGCCCGGATCGTGGCGTCAAGGGCAAGGTCCGCGTCTCTGTGGCTCAAGGTGCTCCTGACATAGCGACCCGCTTTCGTGGATGTCTCGGTCCGGCTCCTACGCCCCGAACCCTTACGTACTACCCGGTCCTTCTCCGCCTGTATAGGCTTGACCCGGAAGGGCGTGCCTGTGGGAAAAACCGTTTCCAAAGAAGAGCGCCCTGACTCCTGGTCTTCCTGCTCCCCTTCCCCTTGCCCTCTGGATGAACGTCCTTCCTGCTCTTTATCCCCCCGGCCTTCCTTTTGACTTTCTGCCTTGTTGTCCCTTGACTCAGCGCGGGTTTGATCTTCATCTGCGGAAGATTCGTCCTGCTCTTCTCTCTCCTTTTCCTCGTGGCGGGGCTGAGGAGGCATCCTCATCCGATGAAGGAGCACAAATCCTGCCGCTCTTTTGATATCATCTTCAGTAACTTCTTTTCTCCCATCGAGAGCGGCAACGGCTATGGCTGTTTTTCTCATGATGATATCCGCACGTTGCCCGGCCACATAAGCCTCCAGTGCCAGTGTAGAACAGAGACGGAGCATCTCTTCCGGGATACGGACAGAGGGAATAACTTTTCTGGCCCCAATTACCCTTTGCGCCAGCGCATGCTGGGCATTCTGATAGCGCTTGACAAATTCAGCCGGGTCTTTCTCAAAATCCTCCCGGCGCTTGATCACCTCTACCCTTTCGCCCGGACTCTCTATACCTTCCACCTGGACACACAACCCAAACCGATCCAGAAGCTGGGGCCGTAGTTCTCCTTCCTCCGGATTCATGGTCCCGATCAGGATAAATTCGGCCGGATGTGTATAAGCGATCCCTTCCCGTTCGACAATATTGATCCCCATAGCCGCAGCATCGAGAATAATATCCACAATATGATCGTGCAGGAGGTTGACCTCGTCAATATAAAGAATACCTCGGTGGGCCCCGGCAAGCAGTCCGGGTTCAAATCGCTTTTTCCCCTCTTTTATCGCATACTCGAGGTCAATCATCCCCACCACCCGGTCCTCTGTACACCCCAGGGGAAGATCGATTATCCTGATCTTTCTGCTGATAACAGGCAGGATATCTCCTTGCCTTACCCTTGCCCTGCAGTCAGCACACAAACCTTGATAGTCATGAGGAGCGCAATTGAAAGGGCACCCCGGAACCACTTCGATCTCAGGCAAAAGGGCGGCCAGGGCACGAACCGCTGTTGACTTGGCGGTCCCCTTCTCTCCCCGGATAAGCGCTCCGCCGATGGAAGGTAAGACGGCATTGAGCAACAACGCCATCTTCAGGTCGTCTTGACCCACAACAGCGGAAAAGGGGTAAACGTTTTCTTTAGTCCAATTCATGCACACGCCTAATATTTCTCATTTGTGGGTGTGTCTATGGCTATGGACATGCGCATGAGCATGTCCATGCTCAAAGTCACCACGAATAATTCCTTCTATTTTCCCCGCCTCTACCCCGGCCTTTTGAAAGGGTTTCCTCCGCATCCTGTGTTGCAGCGCCATTTCCGCAACCATTTGAACATCCTCCTTAGGAACCTCTTTCCGTCCTTGAAAAGCGGCAAACGTCTTTGCCGCCTTCATTATGGTAATATCTGCCCGGTGCCCATCCACGTGCATTTCAATCGCGATGCGGGCGATCAGATGCAGCATGTCATCGGACATAATTACCTGGTCCAAAAGCTCCTTCGCCCGGACAATGGCCTCCTGGAGTTTATTTTCTTCCTCTTGCCAGGCCTTCCGGAACTGCACGGGGTCTTCTTCATACGCAGCCCTTCTTTTAACAACCTCTACCCTCAGGTCCGGATCAATGATCCCCTCCACGTTCACACAGAGTCCGAAACGATCCAGAAGCTGGGGGCGCAGTTCTCCTTCTTCCGGATTCATAGTCCCCACCAGAATAAATTGAGCGGGATGAGAATAGGAAACACCCTCCCTCTCCATGATGTTCACACCCATCGCCGCCGAATCCAGAAGCACATCCACGAGATGGTCATCGAGGAGATTGACCTCGTCCACATAGAGAATACCCCGGTTCGCTTCGGCCAGGATACCGGGCTCAAACCTCTTTTCTCCTTTTTTTATGGCCTGTTCTATGTCCAGCGTGCCCACTACCCTGTCTTCTGTGGAACTCACCGGCAGATCAACCACGCGTATCTTTCTCCTCCCAACCGGCAAGCTTTCTCCCTGTTCAAGACGGGCCGCACACTCCTGACACATCTTTTCTTTTATATGCGGCTCACAACCAAATTTACAGTCTGCCACTACCTCTATCTCCGGGAGAAGGTTGGCCAGGGCGCGAACGGCTGTGGATTTGGCCGTCCCTTTTTCTCCGCGGATGAGCACCCCTCCCAGCTTGGGATTAACAGCGTTCAAGATCAAGGCGCCCTTCATCTTCTCCTGGCCTACTATAGCCGTAAAGGGATATGTCACTCTCTTTGTTTCCATCTAATCTCCCTCTTTTTACCGGCAATTAGTTTTCATCCGGAAACCCCAAAAATTCCAGATAAGCTGTCAGCACTCAGCCATCAGCGTTCAGCTCAATGTGTTGTTTTATTTTTTTTGCTGACAGCTAATCGCTGATCGCTGAAAGCGTGAAGCCGGAAACAGTAGTTTCCGGATGAGCATTAATTACTCATTACTTATTCCCTACCGCCGATCTTACTTTGTCCTTAATTCCCTGCATCATCTCCCTCCAATTCTCTACGTCATCAGGGGTCAAGACGTCTATAGAACCGCCCTGAAAATCTCCTTCCACCCCTTCCATTCTTTCTTCTATCCATCCCTCTATGGCCAAATAGGCATCCTTTAATTCATTTAAGACCTCCGGGTCCGCCACCCAAAGACCCCTTTTCTCCGCTTCCAGCAGCCTTCTGGCCATCTCCTCCAAGGCCCAGGGATTGTGCTCCTCAAAGAATTTCCGGTTCTCTTCGTCTAGAATAAAGGTCCTGGCGATGTCATCAAATATCCAGTCATCAACCTCCTGAGTGGTGGCCTCCCAGCCATAGACCCGGCCGACCCGTTTGGATATATCCCCGGCACCTTTGTACCCGTGGCGCTTCATGCCTTCAATCCACTTCGGGTTAAGCAGTTTGGTCCGTACCACCCGCCTTACCTCGCCTGCCAGATCCTTCACCTCCACATGTTCCGGTTCCCGGGTATCTCCATAATAGGTCTTCACCTCCTTGCCGGAGATGTTCCGCGCCGCAGCCGTTATCCCGCCGTGGGTGCCGAAATAACAACAGCAGCCGAAAAGGTCGTACTCATCCGTCACCACCTTATTAAAGGTGACATCCACCGTCTTCAGGCTATAAATCAATTGTTCATGAGATTCCTGACCATAAATGCCTTTGCCGTAGGCATAGCCGTTCCAATAAATAAAGACATCGGCCAGGTCTTTCTCTTCCTTCCAGGCCGAGGCATAAACCGCCAGGTTGACCCCGGGCATATAGGTGCCGGGTTTGGAGGCAAACACCCTTAACGTGGCCTTCCGCCAGGCATCCTTATTCGCCGGAGATTCTCCCTGAGAAGCCATCTGTTCCAGGGCATGCTTCCTCACGAAATTCATCTCAACCGGTTCATCCAATGCAGCCACGGCCTGGACGGCCTCGTCCACGAGTTCAATGCAATTGGGAAAATTATCCCTGGTTATACCGGAGACGCGGATGGTTACATCTATCCTCGGCCTGCCCAGCTCTTCTAAAGGGATAATCTCGAACCCTCTCACCCGGCCATTCGAGAGCCAGCAAGGTTTAACACCCAACAGGCGCATAATCTGGGCCATCCCTTCTCCATCAGACCACATGATATCAGCACACATCCAGTGTATGGCCACATTTTCCGGGGTCCTTCCCTCTTCATGCCGGTATTTATCAATGAGAGCCTGGGCCAGCCTTTCACCCACCTGACAGGCAGCCTTGGTTGGGACCCGGTGCGGGTCAAGGGAGTAAAAGTTTCGCCCCGTCGGGAGTACATCGGCCCGGCCCCTGGTGATCAGACCGGAAGGACCGGCCGGAATATAGCCAGCTTCAAACCCGTGCAAGAGGGCCTCTATTTCTTTGGAGTCCTTTATACGGGAATCAAGCTCCAGGATTTGCCTTCTAACTAAATCAAACCCTTCTAAGTGGCTCTCATCCCTCATCCTCTCACCAAGTATCTCTTTCAGTGTTTTCCCTAATTCTCCACTATTATTATTTAAAACTTTCTTGATAAGTTCCCTGCTCAGGAGATCGATCTCTTCCAAAAGCTCGCCGTGGCTCTTAAGGTAATGGGCGTTTATGGCCCCCTGATCGCTGAGGAGATCCTTCATTTCCAGTCCCATTAGTCTGCAGATCATCTTGCGGAGCGATACCTCTTCTCCGGCGTCATAGCGCAGGACAGAGTTGATAAAGTCAACCCGTTTATCCCCTTCCGGAAGCCCTCCAAAGATATGCATACCATCCTGGATCTGCGTATTTCTGATCCGGCTTAAGGCGTCATGCGCAGCTTTGGCTACTGTTTCGAAAGGCAGATCATCGGTAAGTTTAATTTCCTTATCCAGATTGACCTTCTTTATCAGGTCTAAAATCAAATGTTCCAGGGCATGGGCCCGTCCCTTATCGGTAATCCTGGCCTGCTCGTATTCTCCCAGATAGCGGCCCAGTTCCTCAAGCTCCTCATAGAGTCCACCCTGGGTCATCACGGTCTGCATATGGTCCACCAAAGTGGCATAACTCCGCCTCTTGGCGATAATCCCTTCAGGTGAATTATCTGCGTTGTAGATATAGAGATGCGGGAGTTCATGAATCGATATATCCGGCAGACAGGCGTCGGAGAGACCCACGCCTTTGCCCGGAAGAAACTCTACATTCCCATGAGTACCCACATGCACGATGACATCCGCACCAAAGACCTGTTCCAGGTAGCGGTACGTGGCCAGATACTGATGTGGCGGCGGAACGTCCGGGTCATGGAGTATCTTGCATACCCTCCCGTCGCATTTAGCCCCGGCGCATCCCCTCTTGGGTTGCACGCAGACCACGGCATTCCCATAATCCACGCCGGTTACCACTATCTTGTTTTCATATACCATAGCCGCCGGAATCCCATGCCTCTCCTGCCCCGGAGGCTCTCCCCAGGCCTCCACTATCCGTTTTTTCGCCCTTTCCGGGAAAGTCGCCCACCACTTCAGATATTCATCCAGCGAGACCATAGCCAGGGCTCCGCCCCTTTTTACTATCTCATCTATTGCCGTCCAGCGAAACTCAGAGATGGCCTTCCTGTCCATAATCGTATCGACAAGTTCTTTCCCGCTCGTGGGCACATCTAATTGATACCCCTTCTCTTGCATGGCCTTCATAACCCGGGCCACGCTTTCCAGTGTGTCCAGATGGGCGCCGCAGCCCACCGTGGCCTCTACTGACGCGCATGGGTTATTATGGAGCATAAAGGCTACTTTTCTCTGAGAGACCGGCTTCTGTCTTAACTCGATCCACTTTTTCACCCGTGTAGCCAGACGGCCGCACCTCTCCCGGATAGCCGCCCGCTGTTCCACAGTCACTCCGGTTTCTTCATCGCCGGACCGCTTCGCCGCCCCAATGATGACAGGCTCTATAACTCCCTCGAACTCCGGTAGCGCCACTGACCAGCCGATATCCGTGCTCAATCCCTGCGCATCTTTTTCCCATTCCTCTATATCCTTGGAATAGGCCGTAATCGGCTGAAACACCGGGACATCCAGCGCCTTGAGTATCCCCACGCCAGAAGATGTATCCCCGGCATTGGACAGGTCTTCTCCCCGGACCTTATCCAGCAAGAAAGGCTGCAGCTTGACCAGGGCCTGCACTCTTAAGGTCCCCTCTCCGGTCAGGAAAACCTCTCTGACCACCTCTCCGCTTCCCTTAGCGCCCAGGTTCTCATCCTTAACACTGTATGAAAATACGGGAATCACGTTTAAATCCTGTTTTTCCAACGCCTCGATCAGGGCGTTCTCGACTTCCAGATTGTCATTTACCCAGTAAAAACGGGAAAACAGTATGCCGACGCCCGGTCTATCCTTTGGTTTGTACCAGGCGAGATAATCCTCAACCGTCCTGAAATATCTTCCGGCCCGGGGGTGGTAAAGCCCTTCCCAGGGGACCTCCTGAGGTGGTTCATACTGTACATCCATTCCTCCCGCTTCTTTGGCGAGATAACAAAGCATATTTACAAAATTCTCTTCCCCGCCTATGGTGACATAACTGTAACAGGCGCTCACCACCTCGGGTCTGACCGTGGAGAGGTACCAGAATGACGGATCATAGCTGATGCAGACAATAGGGACTTTTTGACCTATCTCTTTTAATTGCTCTTCAACCGTATCCCAGAAGCCTTCCGAAGATCGATAGAGCAAGATGACATCGGCGTCCCGAAGCCCTCTCAGGGCCTCTTCCAGCCTGGAAGGGTCGTTTTCCAGGGTCTTGGAGGAAAATGCCTTGAGGTCGAGAAAATCTAATTTACTGGCCGAACGGACCAGCATCGGGATATGGCTGTTCCACATTATGGATCGAATCTTCATGGTAGGCCTCAAAGGAAATTAGTAACACAAAAATTAATATGGTGTTACTTAACAAGTCGGCAGGTAATTGTCAATGACTATCCATGCTAATAGTTGGGGAGAGATTTGACGCAATGGAGTCTTGATAAATTGTATATTTCTGAGATATACAGAAGGTGTTTATTTGTAGTTTTTACGACCAGGAGTAATCATATCCGAGTCATCTCGGCCAGGGATATGAATAAGAAAGAGGGAAGAGAGTGCGAATTATTATGAAAAAGAATATCCCGAAATTTGCATCGGAAGATGAAGAGCATAAATTTTGGGCCACTGCGGATTCAACTGAATACGTCGCTTGGAAAAAGGCCGAGAGGGTAGTTTTACCCAATCTCAAACCTTCACTTAAAACGATCTCGTTGCGTCTTCCGGAATTCATGATAGAAGAACTTAAACTTTTGGCAAACAAACGTGACATCCCTTATCAGTCCTTGCTTAAAATGTTTCTAAGCGAACGTATAGAGCAAGAATTGAAATCGGAAACATGATTGAAAAGACCGAAGAGAAGCAGAGTTTACAGCCAACAAGAAGTTGCCGATTATTAACTGAAGGATGAAGACCTGCCCCCGCTGGCCCTCTCCACGGTATAATTGCCGCCACAGGTCGCCCCGTGGCGCAGGGTGATACACAAAACGCTGCGCACGTTCCGCACGAACGTTATCTATCATTCCGCGGATACTGGCCGCTGCGATCGAAATTTCTCAACCCGCTATTCCGGCGTCGGCTGAATACTGTTATTAGCCGATCCGCGCAGAATCATCACATAGATGTTTGCACCTTCCCAGCAACCCCTCTTTACCTTGGGATCGAGTAATTGCCATGACTGCAATAAGGTGCCTTTATCAGTGGCATCATAAGCCAAAAAGCAAGCATAGTCATAGTCCCAAGCTGGATGTTTGGGTTTTTCAGCAATAGTTGGGAGGCCTAAATAGAAAAATGACTGATAAATTCCTGTCACCAAAGCGGTTTCGGCTGCCTGGATACCGCCCTTTGCGAAAAACTTGCCCTCAAAGAGCACCCTATGCGGAAAAGGATCCCTTAAAGCTATGTCAGGACAGCTTTGCACCACCGCAGCCCCAGGCCCGTTTCCCCACCATTGTTTAATGATTTCTCGAGGTTTCGCGCCCATTACTTTTTTGAAGGGGTGCGGCACCGAACGGGAAGATGAGCCACTTGATAAGCGTGGAATATGCCTGTATGACTCAGAAAGCAGTGCTTGAGTGGCATTGGCAATCCCTAATCCTTGATCCACAGTCAAGAAGTGATGAATAGCAGGTATTATATATTGATTGAGGAATGCCCCCTCGGTAAAGTTCTTGTGCAGAGCCAGTCCAGAAGACTTGGATTCGGCCACAATCCGCGATACTTCTTTCGAAATAACCGAAGGCCCAGGAATGCATTTATTCAGAAAATCTTCTAACGAGCATAGAAAACTGAATGCTTCTTTTTTATTCGACATAGTTCATATTCCCCGGCTAACACTGCTTTTATGTTATCTTACGAAACATAAAAATACTATGTGAGAACAGGGCTATTTGTCAACTATTTCTGGGAGAATAAGTCGGTCTGTCTCTAAACTAAAAACTGATAAGGTAAGACAAAGAGGTGAGAAAGGTCAGGTCAAATGCAAAAATGCCGCATAAACTTCGGGAAAAATTTGGGTACCCTTCTCTTGTACTCCATATATTCATCGCCGAAGCGCCTCTGTAATTCTCTTTCTTCGAATGGGATGATGATCACATGAACCGTAAAGAAATCCAGGATGGCTATCAAACCCACGGTCAAGATACCTGTGATCAGGAAGGCCCCGAGGAAAATCATGCTATGCGCCAGATATGTAGGATGCCTCACTACGGCGAAGGGGCCCTTTTTCACCAGGTGCATCTTCACCTTGTCTGAAAACTCCGGGATGCCAATGAGTCCGAACCTCAGGTATATGCCGGTCAGGATGTGGAGGGCCAGTCCGGAGATAAACAAGGCCCAGCCCGGATAAGTTAAGAACGCTGGAATCGTAATTTTGTAAAAAAGGAGGTGTTCCTTTATGACATAAAGGCTGTAGGCCAGGGGCAGCCAGAAGATGATCGGAAAGATTAGAGTCGCCAGGCCCAGCCTTTTGAAAAGACCTGTCATGAGATGGACCGGAATCCAGAAGAGCGGGATCACCGGCCAAAAGATGATAACTGATAAGGCTATAAGGTTTTTTAAATCCATAAATCATTATACCAATTCTTCACCTGAAAATACCTTTTATCTGTCATTCCGTGCTTGACACGGAATCCAGTCTTTTAGTTGCTGGATTCCTGCTTTCGCAGGAATGACATTTTCGTTATTCTTTGTGCCGATCTGTCGGTATGTGTGTTTCACAAAAAATCTTTACCTACCGATACGAATCAAAACAGAGATGAAAACAAAACGGCCAGATAGTCATATAAGCGCTGTCCTCGCTCTTATCATAATTTTGCTGGGCCATGTGGTTCCGGCAGCCGGCGCTACCTACAAATACGTCGATGAAAATGGCATTATCTGTTTCACGGATAACCCCGCCACTATTCCCAAGGCATTGCAGGACAGGGTAGAGACAAAAGATTTTTCCGCTCCCGAGCCGGCCAAAGCATCAAGAAGGAGCCAAACCAATGACCCTATCGTATTTACTCCCCCATCTTCCTCCCGGAGTAAGGACTTAATTCATTACCGATACGATGACCGGTTGGACCTGGCTGCAAACCTCCTCGGCTACGATATGGAGGTCTATCCTCAATTGTTCGGCGAGAACATCAACAAGGCTCAAATAATCAGCCGGCTAGAGGCCATTGCCAGTGATATCAGAAAGGATATGAAGAAATGGAGCAGAAACGACGCCAAGACACTGATCGGCTGCATGCTGGACAGAATAACATATTCAGGTTTTAGCTACCAGAGCGGAAGGCTCGAAGAAAAGATAGTATCTCTTCCATATATACTGGAGAATAAAAGGACAAACTGTTTTGGCTTCAGCCTCCTCTGCCTCGCCCTGGGAGAACGATTAGGACTGCCGCTTTACGCAGTCGGCATCCCCTGTCCTAACGTCGGCGAGTTCCACATGTTCGTCCGCTACGACGATGGCCATGAACGGTTTAATCTGGAGGCTACCAATAGATGGCGGGGACTGAGATATGGAGATAGCAAGTACGTGCGGAAGTGGGGAGCGTGGGAAAGTCCCTATTTCTTTAAAAATCTAAGCAAGCAGGAACTAGTCGGTGACTATCTGTACTACCTCTATTATCTCTCCGAACGTCATAAAAGGTGGGAACTGGCCGATGAATGCGCCAAAAAAGGCCGGGAGCTGGCTCCGGAATCCTGGTGGACCAATTACATGATGGCCCTCACTTCCCTCCGTCAGGGGAATATCCATCAGGCCGGAAAATGCGCACAGAAGATGCTCGAAGTCGGGTATATGGCCCCTCCGGAACTGTTAAAGCAGCTTAATATCGAGTACCCTAATAACCGCTGGGTTAAATAACTCATTTGGTCAAACGCCGCTGTATTCTGAAGATAATGGAGTATTCCTGAACACCGGCAAGATATTAGATGCAAGGCGCCGAGGAGTGACGCCTGAGCAACTGTGTTTTTTGTCAAGCGGTTTTTAAGCATGGTTGCCATAGTG
>JAVHLC010000023.1 GCA_031082315.1 Thermodesulfobacteriota bacterium | reverse complement strand
TATTAAAAGGAGAGCTGCCTAAAGTGGCCCTGTCCACTATTGACAGTACACCCCACTTTCTGTAACCGCCTCATTGCATTTTGCACACAAGCCTGCGACGTGGGACAGAAATTAAAGACCGGTGATATCCTTTGGGACGAGACAACCGGTATCAAAAAACGTTTTGTCAAACAACTAAAAAATATTTGCAAAAAACCGCTTGTATTTAAACCAGCTGAAACCCTGCGCGCCTATCTATATGGACCTGAACAGAAGTCTCTCTTTACCTTCCTTGGGCACCACGGGGTCCCACCAACAAACAATCATGCCGAACAGTCTCTCAGACATCTGGTGATCTTCCGTAAGATCTGCTTCGGCAACAGATCGCAAACCGGACTAAAGACCCATGGCGTTCTATCCAGTCTCGTACAAACCGCCAGAAGGCAGAATGTCCACCCAAGACAATTCCTGCAAATATTGCCGGCAGATGATAAAGGGTTTGATTTAGTCTTGAACCCAAACCATCTTTGCCTTATACTCGTTCTAACTGAAAGCAAGTTTGACGGCCTCGTAAAAAGTCCATTTGCTGCGTTGCGCGGCATCCTTCGTCACTGCGGCGTAGCTATGGAAATAGTTCACCGTTCACCGTAAGTGCATGGCTTGTTGACGGACAACGGTCAACGGATAACGGTAAACTGATAATAGGATTTGCGCGCCTTGCAACCGGAGCTTTTTACTGTGCCGTCCCAATTTTGACTTTTTACGAGATCATCAAGTTTGTATCCATTAAAAACTCAATCGGGGAGGGGTATACCATGGCGAAACTTCTGCTAATTGATGATGAAGAAGGTATCAGAAAGATCCTGGGCATGTCGCTTAGAAGTGACGGATATGAAGTGGTAACTGCGGAGGATGGGCGGCAGGGCCTGGACCTGTTTCGAGAAGGACGCTTTCCGATAGTGCTGACCGATCTAAAAATGCCTGAATTGGATGGGATAGAGGTCTTAAAGAGGATTAAGGAGATCGAACCCTCTGCCGAGGTAATTATTATTACCGGCCACGGGAACATGGAGGCTGCCGTGCAATCGCTTTATTTAGGCGCGTCTAATTTTGTCACTAAGCCGGTAAATGATCAAATCCTTTCTGCAGCCTTAAAAAAGGCCGAACAACGAGTGGAAATGGACCGGATGTTGCGGGACTGTACCCAAAACCTGGAGGCCATGGTAAAGGAAGTTGCCGAGGAAATAAGAAGGAGATATGAATTCGAAAGTAAACTTATACAGCGCTGGATTGAGGGAATTATTGCCACGGATAACGAAGGGAATATTGTAGTATTTAATCCTACCGCGGAAAAGATATTTGGGTATAGCCAGGATGAAGCCAAAAGTACAAAGAAGGCCCATGACATCTATCCTGAAAAGATAATACAAAAGATTGCCGATGTCTTTTCCGGTAAAAAGGGCAGAGGAGACGATATCTTTACCGAAGAACATACATCTGTAGCGGGGAAAAACGGTGAACCGGTACCGGTGCGAATTTCAGGCGCGATACTCTATGAGGCCGATAAGCCTATAGGGAGTGTTGGATTTTTCCAGGACTTGAGAGAGATTAAAGAATTGCGGGAGGAATTTCTTCCTGAATCTGACCGGGCTAGCTAGGAGCGGGGGGTATCTCTCAAGGTCAACACGATGGCCATCAAGAAGCCGGCAACGCTGCCAACGCCAAGAGCATTTTTATGGTATTGTCCGATATTATCAAAGATGTCCCAGGTAAGGTCAGGATATAGATGGGTTATGACGGATGAGCCTATCGGAATTACAAGGGCCGCGATGACAAAAGCGATGACTTCCAGTATGAGAAGGTGCTTGCCGAAGGAGCGCATCACGTTAATCCCATTTTCTAAGGATGCCATCCTGCCCACTGTAGTAACCATCTCTTTCAGCTCTGACGCCAGTTCTTCTGCCATCTGGCTGGCCTGTTTAAAGGCGTTTGCCTGGTCAGATTTGGCCAGGCTTGCGGCATAGTTCAGTTTTTGCCGGGTCTCGTTCAAAAGTGGCCCCACTGTCCTGAAAAACCCCTTCAGAGGATATTTTTTCCAATAAATCTCATATTTCCTCAGGTGATTATCCTGCGAAGCAATCTGCTTTAGAAGATTTATCCTGATGGTCTTCTGTATTAAATGGTACCGGTTGATGAGCGTGGTAGCGATATCTTTGGCCTCTATGTAACCGAGGTAACTGTCCTGTGCCGCAAGTTGTTTGATCTTATCGAGAAGGGTCTTGTTCTCCTGGTAAATTTCATTTTCTTCGTCCAACCACTCAATCATGGAGTTGACTTTGGACTCTGCGGCCTGGACTACGTCCTTGGTTTCTTTTCGGATACCTTCCAGCATTTCGTTCAGGAGTTGTTCAACAAGCCCCTGTGTAGGCAAGAGCCGTGGATCGATAAGGGCGTAAAGGAAAAATTCCGGCTGCTGCAAAATAATTTTTTGTAATTTAATGATGTCTTCATCGTGAAAGACCCTTTTTGCCTGCAATACAATTTTATAATATTGGGCATCTAAACAGTCACGATCAAGGTAGATAATATCATGCACCTTTTCCTCTGCTTTTTCGTATGCCTTGAATACTTCGTGAAGGCGGGCAATTAAAAAAAGCGCGTGTATCTGTTGCAACTTATTGCGCGAGCACTCTTTTGCCCGTTCAAACTGGTAAAGCGCTTCAAAACGATTTCCCTTTTCCAATTCAAGGAGGGCTGTGGCCATGTACAGCCTGTAGTCGTCAGGGTCTTTATCCTGGGCCGTTTTCAAAAACTGCTCGGCTTTATCCGTCTGTCCTACACGGATGCAGTCCAGGGTCAGCCATAACGGGCCTCCCTCCTCCCTTTGCTCTCCCGCAGAATATAGCATGTCCCAGGTGACAGCCTCTGTTTGCCACACCCGTTTTAGAAATCTGAGCTGAAATATCTCTGTAAGGTCAAAAAAGGTATGGTAAGCTGCCAATACTTCATTTTGACCATATATAGCCTGAACATCGCTTGCCTTAAGATTGGCTACACCTTCATTGTGCTGTTCTGGATTGCTAAAGGCCCCGGCAAAGCAATTAGTTATATGCTCGATAGAGAGATGGCCGAACCGGGTGAAGACCCTGGAAGATAGTTGAAGATTTTTCGAAGGGCATACCTTGAGGTCGTGACGGCAGGAGCCGCAATAAAAACATTCCTTGAGGTCACCCTCGACCATTAACGCCCGATGAGGAAAAAGTATCTTGTCTTCCGTAACCACCTGGTCTCTATCCGATCCGGCAAAAATACCGCATCTTTTCTTGAAATTTTGGGTTCACGTCACAAGTAACATCTGTACGTTGCCTTGCATCAGGTCTTGAAAGCTACGCAAGGTCTTTCGCAACTTAGATAGTCCAATACGCTGCCTTTACATTGGCAACTCCATAACATTTTCAAAAGCCGAAAGGGGACATAGAAAAAGTTCGGGGGCCACCACCGGGAGGCAGCGATGACCCCTTTCGAGGGTTATATGGACGTTTACGTTCTTATCGGACGTTTTTCGAGAAACATTATTTTTCGTATCAGTTTAGCCTTTTGAAAAACCGGCTAAACTTCAATTCAAAATGCAAGATTCAAAGTGCAAAATTCAAAATGTTGATGGTTTTTGCCCGAAATTTTACATTTTGCAATGAGATTTAGCGCATTTTTAAGAGCGCTAAATTGTTACTATTTTTCTTTATTCTTCAAGCTTTAACAAGGCTTCCGGTCTGGTAACGGTAATCAATGGACAATAAGATTCCGATCCCAACTTTTCCACCACACTTCCCACGTACCACCTCTCCGCCTGTTCTCTGACATGGGAACCGACGACGATAAGGTCGATCTGGTTTGAAGTAGCGTATTTTAGAATCTCTGCAGAAGGTTCTCCCTCTAAGACATCACAGGCATAATCAATCCCTTTTATCTGCTTGGCATACACCTTCTGCACTTTTTCTTTTACCCCGGCAATTTCCCTTTCTATCTGCGCCGGGGTGTATGCCACCCGTTCTCCGCGCGGAATCCTCAAGACATGCAGGATGTGCAGCCTGGAATTATATTTTTGCGCTGCCTTCAAAGATAACTCAAAGGCATATTGACATGTCTCCGAAAAATCCGTACCGAACAGAATCCTTTTAAAGGCCAATTTTTCTTTAGGTACATCACGGCTCACGATCATCACCGGGCAGTGAGCCCGCATAATGACTGCTTCTACGGTACTGCCCAACCCCTCCACAGTCCGCATGCGCACCACGCCTTTCTCCTCAGCCTTACCTCTGTGGGGCCCAAGCACCATAAGGTCGGCCCTGGTGGCCCTGGCCATTCTTAAGATTTCCAGCCATGGGAACCCCGGCCTTACTTCAATAACATAGTCCTTACAGCCGATCAGCGACTCAGCGCATTTCTTCTTTATCATCCCCTTTACCACGTCTATATACTCTGCGGTAACCGCCACATCCTCACCCGTTCTAAAATCCTTTACCCATTGCCTGCGTATCAGGTCAGAAGACTCGAGCACATGCATAAGACAAAGCCCGGCCCCTTCCTGCTTCGCCAGATGAGCTGCCACTGCTGAAGGGGCGTCACAAACATCTACTGAATCTGAAGTTGTTAATATTTTCTTAAACATAGATATTCCTCCTTTCTTAATCTTATTGAAAACTGATCTAAACCGTCATCGGGTTGTGGCCCGAAAGGCGATCCCACAGCGGGATCGCCTTTGCCTCTAATCCATATTATTTAGTATAGGGCAATAGATAATAAAATTACAACTCTCTTTTGCTGTAATATGATTTATAATGTCTCCCATAAACACAGATGGAGCCATCAGCGGTCAGCTATCAGCATTCAGCTTAATCTGTTGTTTATATTAATTTTTTGCTGACAGCTAATCGCTGATGGCTGAAAGCGTGAAGACGGAAACGGTAGTTTCCGGGTGAACACTAACTAACAAAGGTCATACTTATAGGATTGAAGCTCCCCGCAGCAAGCTGCGGGGAATCTCCGTATGTAAGGTAAAATGCATCGTATTCGCTTGCTAACCCCGCTGCAAGCAGCAGGGAATGCGCTCGCTATGCATGTTCCAGCGTATCATCGGGGTAAAATGAGACCCACGCCCCGGCTTTGAGTAACGCCCCCTGAGAAAGCGTATCTTTAGCCAGATAACATCGCTTTAAGCGGCCGTTATCGTGAAATCCTACCCAGGCCCGGCTCTTACAGGGAATCCCCTGGAACTCCGTATCCAAGGCCAATTCACAGGCTGAAAGGCGCCCGTTTTTGTGGAAAAGTACAAACGTGGCAGCCCGGGCCGGAACGCATTGAATTACCTGATCACCGGATAGATAACACCTGAGCAGGTTTCCATTGTCGTGTAAATTTACCCTGGTATCCATTCGGCATGAAACACTGTGGATAGCGGCATCACCGGCTAAGACACAAGCGGAAAGGCTGCCATTGTCATAAAACCATATCCAGTTATCCGCACGGCAGGGAACATCCCGGATAGTTTTGTCCCGTACCATATAACAACCTGCGAGGCGCCCATTATCATGGAATAATATCCGTGTTCCGGCCTCGAAGGGGATGTCCTGAATCAGCGCCGGCCCTGAAAGTTCGCCGTAAACCAGCGCGCCGTCTTCCCTCATCTCCACTTCCGTCCCGGCACGGCAGAAAATGCCCTGGATCAGTGTATCGCACGCCAGAACACATCTTCTCAGGCGTCCGCTCATCCAGAATTCTATATCACTGCCGCCGCGGCACAAAATATCCTGCACGGTTGCCTCCTGAGCCAGTCTGCCCCGCCACAGCCGGCCATCTTCTTGAAGCTCGGCCCTTGCACCGCCCCTGATGGGCACCCCGTCAAGGCTGATATCTGCATCAGGTTCGCAGCGCCACAACCAGCCGTTTTTGTAAAATTCGATCTTTGTGCCGGCACGACAGAAAATACCCTGCACTGCCGTGTCCTGTGAGAGATCACAACCGGCAATCCCGTTCCCATTTATAAAATTAACTCGTGATCGGGCATTACAGGGGACATGGACAGACATATCGTTCATCGTCCTGTAATCTCAGGGAATTAAAATGCCGTTCTCATCAAATTTGACCGGCGTTCCGGCAGATAATGGAACACCCTGGATATCTACCTCCCGGGAGAGAGCGCCGCCCGCCAATTTACCATTACTATGGAACCAGATGAGTGAGCCGGCCCGGCAGGGAATATCCCGAATAATATAGTCCCTGGCCAGGGTCCCGGCAGAAAATTCGCCGTCTTCATAAAACCATACCCGGCTCCGGGCCTGACACGGAATATCCTGAATAACCGTATCCCCGGAAAGATCGCAGGCCGACAGCCTGCCGTCGGCAAAAAAGCAGATATCGGTTCCAGGGTTGAGTTGGATGCCCTGGATGCTGATTTTTTCAGAAAGTTCGGCCCGAAACAAGCACCCATTTTCATGGAAAATGGTCAACGCCCCGGCCTGGCAGGGGATATCGCCAAACCGGAAATCTTTTGACAGCCGGCACACGTGGAGTTGCCCGTTTCTGTGGAATTCCACTTCCGCTCCCCCCTGACAGGGAACGCCATGAACTACAGTGTCTTCCGATAGAAGACAACGCCATAGGAAACCGTCTTCGTGAAAACCTATTACGGTGCCCGTAGGAAAACATACGCCCTGAATGACAGCAGCCGTAGAGAGTTCACAGATCTTCAGGAATCCGGTATCAGGGAAGGTGACCCGGGCCTCTTCTTTACATGGAATTTCCTGTCGCATAACCCTATTTCTTGACAAAGACTTATACCATAAGGTACAAAAACTTATCAGATTCTTATCTTATACCGAGTACAAACGCCGCACTAAACGTTCACACGTTCGAACGGATACCCTTATGAAGAAGGAAAAACCACTCCTTCCGCCTCTCCATATCGTAGCCTACTCGGATTCTGACCCCGTCGTGGAGCGAAGACCGTTATGGGGCGATTACTGGTTAAAGGAGTATCTGACCGGCGAATTCAAAAAATTAAATTATCCTTTAACCCGGACGATCCCAGGGGTGTTACTGCACCTCTTCGGAAAACCTCTTGAATCCTTACCGGAGGGCACCCATAAAATCCTCTGGCACCACAGCCATCCCGACTGGATCACTCCCCAAATTCTTTCTCAATACCACAAAATATATTGCGTCTCCAGACCTTTTATAGGCAAATTAAAACAAATGGGGTTTGAGGCGGAATGGTTGATGATCCCCACCCGAGCCCGGCCTATCCAATGTCCTAAGATATATGACATCGTCTTTGTCGGCAACGCACGCCGCGACGGCGCCAGGCGGGCCATTCAAGAGCTTGCCGATAGTCCTTACCATATCAAGGTCTGGGGAACAGGCTGGAATGGTCTTATCCCTGATAAGTGGCTGGCCGGCAGCTATTATGCAAACCAGGATATTAATAAACTGTATGCGGCCGCAAAGATAGTGGTAAATGACCATCATGAAGACATGCGCCGTGAAGGCTTCATAAATCCACGCATCCTGGATGTGCTGGCCAGCGGCAGTCTGGTTATTTCAGACTACGTCACCGGGATGGAAGATATATTCGAAGATTCTATACCTGTTTACCGCTCCCCGGACGAGCTAAGGTCGTTGGTAAAAAAATATCTATGCGATAATGCGGCCAAAAAAAAATTGATAGAAAGAGGCCGGCAAATAGCTGTAAAATTTTCTTATAGCAAGGCCGCAGTAACTATTGTCAAACACATAGAAGATAATGTACTATCCGAAGTACGGAGAATGCGCGTAAAGGGCAGTTGATATATGGATATTACAGTTGGTGAACTGGTTGTTCGCTATTTGCAAAAACTGGGTGTCAGGCATGTATTCGGAATCCCGGGAGCCCATATCCTGCCCGTATTTGATAAACTCTATGACTCCGATATCAAGACCATATTGACGAAACATGAGCAGGGCGCGGCTTTTATGGCCAGCGGTTATGCGCGGTGCTCGGGCAAAATAGGCGTCTGTATCGCCACCACCGGCCCCGGAGCCACAAATCTGGTAACCGGGATAGCCAACGCCTTCATGAACGGCACGCCTGTCCTGGCTATTACCGGGGAGACCCCCACCTATTCATTCGGCAAAGGGGCCTTACAGGAAAGTTCAGGCGAAGGCACTGCCGTTAATCAAAATTATATATTTAGAGGAGTCACAAAATATCATAAGCTCGTCCAGCGAATCGACTACTTACCGCATGTCTTGAGATCCGCTACCAGTGCCCTTTATGCTGCTGTACCCGGCCCGGTCCTGTTGAGCTTTCCTTATAACGTCCTTCGTGAAAAGGTAGATGCTGATATCCTCGAAGATATAGAAACCGGCAAAAGCAGGAGTTCGGCCGAAGACTGTGCCATTCCCTTAGAGGGCATATTGGAATTGGTGAGGAAGGCAGAGTATCCCGTTATTATTGCCGGTTACGGCTGTGTGTCTTCTCTGGCCGAGGGAGAGATATCTAATTTTTGTGCCCGGCTAAATATCCCGGTGACTACCAGCCTCAAGGCGCGGGGAGTCATTCCAGAAACTAACGATTTATCTTTGGGCGTCCTGGGTATAACGTCTAAAGAATTGGCTTATCGCTACCTGACCGAGAAAGCCGACCTTCTTATCTTTCTTGGGGTCAGTTTCGGAGAAAGGACGAGCTACAACTGGAAGCCTGCCCTATTAAACGGGAAGAAGATTATCCAGGTGGACATCAATCCAGCCCAACTGGAAAAAACCTTTGAAGCCGATCTGGCTATTTGCTGCGACATAAAGAAAGTCTTAAATAAATTGGAAGAAGCCCTTAAGGCCAACCCCATAGAACCTAAGGATACCTCTTATCTCCCCTATTACCGGGACCAATACAGCCACTCTACGCTGAATGATGAGGATTTTTCATTGATCAGCTACTTCCTTGCCGGACTCCACGAACATCTGAACGGTAATGCTGTTATCTTTGACGATAACATCATATACATGCAGCACTACGTTAACCTTACAAAGAACCGGTGTTACTTCCCAAATTCAGGCATTTCATCTCTAGGGCACGCGGTCCCGGCGGCTATAGGAGCCAAACTCAGCGCCTCCAAACCAACCCTCGCCATTCTGGGTGACGGCGGATTCCAGATGTGTTGCATGGAGCTTATGACGGCGGTTAATTATCAGATACCGGTCACAGTCATTCTTCTTAATAACTCATCTCTGGGCCTGGTCAGGAAAAATCAATACTATAACTATAGTGGCCGGTACATAGCCTGTGACTTCATAAATCCCGATTACGCCTGTCTGGCCAAGGCATTCGGCATTAATTACGGGAGGGTGGCCTCAAACAGTGAGGCCGATATGGTCATTGAACAGACAGATTTTCCAAATGGGATTAACCTCATCGAAGTCATGATGAACAAGGATGGATTTCCCACGTACTCGTCGGGAAGATAGACACCTGTGACAAAAACAACTTATGGAGCCGATTTTGTCTCAGAAAACCCTTTTTAAGAATATAAATATCCTTTTTAAGGAAAGGGCCGGCGATATGGCTATTTCGGCCCTTGCGGATAAATTTTGTTCGCTGACCGATGGACTGAATAGTAATAGCGGGGTTTGCCGAAACATAAGACCAATCGCTATCGTCTATGAAGGGGCCTTACTCGCCCTTGAAAAATACATGGCGGAGACTGGATTTAAACCGGGTTTATTAACCTTACATAAAGACATATTTAAGGAACTGGAAAATTTACTGGCCCTGCAAAATACCGTTGAACGCCACTCGTTTCTGGTCGTCATACCCGTAGCCGACCGGCCTGTTATGCTCAAAAATTGTCTGGAGAGTATATTGCGGCAGTGCGCCGATTTCGGCTATGGAGGGAAAACAGTTGACGATATAACCGGAACGCAGGCCTATGCCAAGATCAGCGCACTGATTATCGACGACAGCAAAGATAGGGCAAATATCAATGCCCACAAGGCCATGGCCGGGGATATAACCAGGGCCGGACTCCGCACACATTATATAGGCCTTGCCGAACAATCCGGCGTGGCAAGCGAAATTCCGGAGAGCCTCCGGAAAGACTTAAAACATATCATAGGAGACTGTGCTGACGGCGTACGGCCGCACAAAGGGGCCTCTGTCACCCGAAACATAGCCTACTTATGGATAAACAGGTATCTAAAAACCCATCCGGAAAAGACCCTGATTTATTTTATCGATAGTGACGAGGAATTTGCCGTCAAAGTAGAGACAGAAAAAGGGGCTGCGGATATAGACCTGATTAACTATTTTTACTGGCTGGACAAATTATTCAGCTCCGCGGACATAGAGATCCTGACCGGTAAGGTGGTAGGCGACCCGCCTGTATCGCCCGCGATCATGATTAATACCTTCCTGGATGATGTGCTTCTGTTCTTCAAACAAATATCCGGTTGCAGCGCAGGTGATCCCTGTATTTTTCACGGCACGCCATCGTCCAGGCACAGCCCGGCTCACTATAATGATCTGGTTAAAATGTTCGGATATAAATCCTCAGCACAGGCCTGTCCTTACCCTTGTCCCGTTAAAGGCAAACACACCATCAGCGATGCCTTTAAAGGGTTTTCAGAAAAGATAAACGGCTTTTTCTACGGCTTACACCCGACGCGGGAGACCATTTATTACTACAATGGTAGTCCGCTGGATATAGCTCCGGCCAGAACCGTCTATACCGGAAATTTTGTCTTAAGGCCGGAGGCATTGAGATATATTATCCCCTACGCCGATCTGAAACTGAGGATGGCCGGCCCGGCCCTGGGTAGATTACTTAAGGCCAGAATAGGTAAACGATTCGTCTCGGCCAACCTGCCCTTACTGCATAAACGGACATTAGCCGCTAACCATCAGGGAGAATTCAGGCCCGGCATTAATAATCAGGATAGAGGGGTGGACCTGACAGACGAATCTATCCGGCAGTTCTGGGGCGATGTCCTCCTCTTTTCAGTAGAGGAGTTGACAAAACACGGCTATCCCGATACGCAATTGAGACTGGAATCTCTGGCTAATGTCGTAAATAAAACAAAAGGAAAAATGTGGCGCTTATATACACAAAATAACGAGGCTATTTCGGAGAAGATGGCGCTGCTCAAAGATTATCTGACAAATCCCGAACACTGGTGGAACCGTTCTGAGGGCCTGAAGGGGGCAGTCGGTCATTATAATGCCTTCTGTTCCAATGTAGAGTTTAATTTTGGGATACAATCAAAGGGCTATCAGGACTTAAAGGATACTTTTGTCCGCCGCGACTTTTCCTCCCTCATCGCAAAAGCCCTCTATGACTTTTATGAGGATGAACGCCTCTGGCATGAAGTCCTTAACGGAGACGGTGTAGATGACTCAGCTGAAGAAAAAACGGGCAGTCTTTTAGTTAGTGGCTCCTCTGTATCAGGCGGCCTCTAATCATCTCATAAAAATTGTTTACGCACTCATCGATCTTACGGAAGCATATTTGATATTCCCTCAGGCTTCCTCCATAAGGGTCTGGGATCAAGTCCCCGTCTCCCTGGTGGTCCTGTGCAAACCGGATAAGATTAAAAGTCTTATCCTTCACCCAGATATCCAGGGATAGAACGTGTTCGATGTGCAGCGGCTCCATGGCCAATATCATATCGGCCTCGTGAGCCATATCCGTGGTGAGCCTTCGCGCCCTGTGGCTGCTCAGATCAATCCCGGCGTCTCTGGAGACCAGGATGCTGTTTTCCGTGGCCAAATTTCCTTCCCTGGCATGACTCCCGGCTGAAAAGACGCAAATATCTGCCTCCACAGGAACCATCTTCTTAAGAATGGCCTCAGCCATGGGACTGCGGCAAATATTCCCGGTACATACAAACAGAACGCTTTTGATTATCGGCGATACCTGTGAAAGATCAACCTGACCAGGCATGATCATCCTTTAAACGATTCTCATTATTTGCTAACCCAACAATAAACGTGGATAGGATTTATGTAGCACGCCTCTCCCTAAATTACAATACCGATACCGACCGGGGTTCCCTAAAAAATCTGAAAACTCCGACCCCGTTTTGTGTAATGGATTCGGATAGGTTTTAGAAGCCTGTCTATT
>JAVHLC010000022.1 GCA_031082315.1 Thermodesulfobacteriota bacterium | reverse complement strand
TCTTCATTTCTGCCATACTCAAGCAACTCTGTCCATAGATGTCAGTATAGCCCACTTATTGCGGAAGGGTGCTTACAAAGACAGAAATGGGAAGATGATACAAGGCGGTTTGGGCAACTATCCTGAGCTCCATTTGGCAGCCAGCGAGATTGACGCTGTCTTCATTCGAAAACTAATTGAGCAAGCGAATAATATACAGAAATAAAATACTATTACCGCATAAACGGGACACTAAGATAGGCTCAGGCGAATGGGAATGGGTCCCCAGACTTGGAGGCTGGTCTCTTATTACTTTTGCAGGATGGCCCTTATTTTTTCACATAACTCTTTTATATTGAAGGGCTTCTGAATAAACCCATTGCATCCTCGTGCCAATATTTCACTGGCTTCACCATCAACGCTGTAACCACTGGAAAGGAGAACTTTCGCCTTTGGATCCATTCCCTTTATCCTGTCATAGGCTTCCCCGCCGCCCACGTCCGGCATGATCATGTCAAGAATAACCAGTTCAATTTTCTCCTTCTGCTTGCCGTAGACTTCCACAGCTTCTTTTCCGCTTCTGGCTACCAGCACCTTGTAGCCAATTTCTGTGAGCATATCCTTGCACACGTCAAGAACTATATCCTCGTCGTCTACGAGAAGAATCGTTTCTGTACCTTTCAAGATCTCTTCAGCCACTTTATGTTCTTCAAACACTGTGGCATCCTTTTCCGAGGCTGGCAGATAAACGTTAAAGGTAGTTCCGTGTCCTATTTCACTATAAACGTTTATCATGCCGCCATGGTTCTTGATGATTCCGTAGGCCGAGGCAAGACCGAGGCCGGCTCCCCTGCCCAGCTCTTTTGTAGTAAAGAATGGCTCGAATATCCTTTCTTGAGTGGCCTTATCCATACCAACTCCAGTATCAGTCACAGATATCTTAACATAATTGCCAGGTCTTACAGGAAATGGCTTGATATAGTTTTTGTCGAGCACAACGTTGCTGGTTTCAACGAAAAATTCTCCACCACCGGGCGTAGCCTCCCAGGCGTTGACATAGAGGTTTAGCAGAACCTGCTCAATCTGCCCTCGGTCCACTTCGACCGGCCAGATCCCCTTTTGGTACTTACTGTGAATCCGCATCTCTTTTTTGGTGCGGCCGAAGAGTTCAAGAGTCTTCTCAATTAGCCCGTTTAGATCAGTCAGCTTGACCTCGTATTTGCCGCCCCTGGCAAAACCCAAGAGTTGTTTGGTGAGATCCGATC
Organism: Thermodesulfobacteriota bacterium; assembly: GCA_031082315.1. NCBI lineage: Bacteria > Pseudomonadati > Thermodesulfobacteriota > Thermodesulfobacteriota bacterium. Next base: position 12,297 of record JAVHLC010000022.1, on the reverse strand, counting down.
CCTTTTGAACAATATCCTCTATTGCCTTAAGATGTTCAAAAAGCTGTGGGTCAGAGTCGGTACGCAACAACATCAGGGAGATGTGGCCCATGATCCCCATGAGCAGGTTGTTAAAGTCATGGGCAATACCACCAGCAAGGGTACCAATGGACTCCATCTTCTGAGCTTGTTGGAGCCGCACTGCCAATTGTTTCTTTTCTTCCTCTATCTTTCCCCTTTCCTTTACCAACCGGTATTTTTCGATGTTGCTTTGAATTACTGAGGGAAAAACTTCTAACCAACCTGGATCCGTGGATTTGATAAGATAATCACAGGCCCCCTTTTTCATGGCCTCTACGGCAAGCCTCTCACTGCCAGCGCCGGTCATAATCACCGTAGGCATATCAAAACCCTCTTTTTTCATTCTATCCAAAACATCAAGGCCTGTCATACCGGGCATTGAATAATCAGTAACTACCATATCATACTTCTTTTCTCGTAAGCTTTTTAGAGCGTCTTCTCCAGAAGTAGCAAAATCAAGGTCAAAATCATATTTGGCCAACTGCCTTGTTATAATGCTGATGTCAATTGGGTTATCCTCGATAATTAGGATATTGAGCCGTCCTTCATTCATTTTAGATCTCCTACAAGGGCAAGGCAGGTTACCTTGGAGGTAGTTCGGTGATAACCGTCCAGTAAAAATGGTGAGCTTTCATCGCCTCGACAAATTTATTGAAATCCACGGGCTTAGTGATGTAGCTATTGACCCCCAAGTCGAAGCTCCTTATGATGTCTTCGTCTTTATCCGAGACCGTCAACATGGTTATGGGGATTCTCTTCAAGTCTGGATCGGATTTCAGTGTTTTCAAGACATCTATACCGCCTATTCTGGGCAGGTTAATGTCCAGTAAGATCAAATCCGGTCGTGGCGCTTGGCTCCCGTCAGCATATTGTCCCTTGTGGTAGAGGAAATCCAGGGCCTCTTCACCATCCCTCACCACACACAACTTGTATTTGATGTTGCTTTTTTCAAAGGCCCTTTTGGTTATTTCGATGTCTACAGGGTTATCTTCCACCAATAATATTACTATTTCTTTCTGTTTTTTCTCTTTCATTTCTTCACCCCGCTCATGTCTAATTGCCCTTTGGGCAAGGTAAAATAAAAAGTGCTACCCAGGCCTAATTCAGATTCCACCCAGATCTTGCCATGATGCCTTTCAATTATCTTCTGGGTGATATGGAGCCCGGCACCTGTTCCTTCATAGTCCTCCCTTCTGTGAAGTCGTTGAAACATTCCAAATATCTTTTGTTGATACTCTCTTTCAATGCCCATACCATTATCTTTAACGTAAAACTGGTGGTAATCCGCCGTACCTTGATACCCGATTTCGATTCTCGGGTTCTCCTTGTCCATGAATTTGACGGCGTTGCTAAGCAGGTTTGCAAAGACTTGTACCAGTTGCCCCCTATCGCAATATACGCTGGGCAGGTCCTGGGCAACAACCACTTCAACGCCTTTTTGGTCGATGCTGTATTTGACCCGTTCAATCGCCTCCTCAATTATCCCTGATGCCTTGGTAGTCTGAAAGGAGGCCTCGGCGCGGGTAACTCTGGAAAGTGCAAGCAAGTCGTCGATCAACCTTTTTAATCGTTCTGCACTGTTCGTAATGGTTGCCAGATAACTCTCACCTTTCTGGTCCAAGTTATCGGCATAGTCTTCGAGGACAAATTGGGCAAAAGAGGTAATCCCCCTGAGCGGCTCCTTCAGGTCATGGGAAACTATATAGGTAAAGTCTTCCAGCTCTTGAGTTTTTTTCTGTAACTGCACTACCGATTTTTCCAGCGTCGCCTGGGCTTGTAGTAATTCTTCCCTTGATTTCTCCAGGTTTGCCGCCATCTGGTTGAAGGCAATTTCAAGATGTCCTATTTCATCATCTCTCTTGACAGGCACTCTGCGGCTGAGGTCCCCTTTGGCCATCACCACGGTAGCCCTGGTAAGTGATCTAACGGGGGCTATGACCAGATAATTCAGGAGAATCGCAATCAATCCTATCACTAAGGCCAGGCAAACTAAAAAATAGATGCTGTGTTGAGTCGTCATCGCATCTATGTTCTTCTCTATGGGCCCCCAGGCGGTCCCCACCAACAATACCCCCAACACCTTCTTTTCGCTTCCATGGCACTTAAAACAGTGCTTCTCATTATGGATGGGCATGGCATGAGCTAGTATCTTTTCTCCCCTATATATCTCTAGGCCTTTAGCTAACGCATTCGTGCGTAAGGCCTCCTTGACCGTCTCAGACCTGCTGATCTTGCCTCTGCTGTCCGGGACTCCAGTGTACACGATGGTGCCGCTTAAACCAGAAATGTACGCCACCCGCATATCCTCAAGTTCAATTACCTTCTGGAGTACAATCTGTACCTGATCCATCTCCCCATCAAGCATGGGATGCTCTATACTCTTCATCAGGGTATAGCTGACATCAAGGGCGCATTTTTCTTCCGCCTCCAACAGGCCGCTTCTACGTGATAGCACATCCAAGTACATAAAGATGCCCAGCACTATAACCATGACCAGGCCTGCCCCCAATATGATCTTAGTTCTTAGGCTGCCCAGAAATGTAAGCTTATCTCTTTCCATCCTTTCGCCATTTACCATATCTCTATCAATACCCTAATACGCCCATATTGACGATGGCATGTCGTGCCGATGCCCTTTTACCATACTCAGGGTACTCTCATGCTCCTTTTCAGCCCAGATGCCTGATAATCCAAATAGGCCCCTAAGTAGGCTGCCTCAGCCAGCAATTCTATTTCTATATTCCGATCTGGAGCAACTCGCGATAAGATTCTTATCGGACAGTAGTATAAAACTGAAAAACCGGTTAATCCATTGCATATTGTACCTGGCCGCCCCGCTCCAAAATTCCACGTATAGCTTGCCGACATCTTTAATTTTCCAAAGGGTACTGTCAAGAATTTTGTGTAAAATTCTTATTAGCCAATTCTTTCAAGAACGGCAGGTTGTTACGCACTTTTCCTATGGGATTAGACCTCCTTTGTAGTTCCATCTTTAGACATATAAATGCCCGATTTATTGAAACTCCCCGCAGTCCACCTTGGGCGGACGGGGAATCTCCGTATGCATGTTCAACAAATTTATAAGTTTCTTTATTATTGATTACGACTTTATTTATACTTTTATGGACGTTCCCTAAATATACTACAATCAGATCATTATCACGTTGATTATCAATCCGCCCTATAATTCCAACGCTTTTATGTCGAGCATATGCCTGGTGTCTGAATGGTCTTTCCTGCGCGGGTGCTGAGGTTCTGACGACGGCAAACAAGGCTCACGGGATGGGGCCCGTGTCGTGTTTTGTTACCCGGCGGCCGGGAAGCGGGGCAACTGGTGCAGTGAGGACCCTGAATGTCACGCCATCAACCGTCAGCAAGACAGTGGTCCCGGGGCAGGCCGTCGTTAACGAGGAAGGGATCGATTTCACTTGATCAGACGTTTCCGCATCTTGACAATGGCCAGTGGGAAAAACACCATGGAGAATACGATGAGATAAGCGAAGTCCCACAGGAGGTCTATGGCCATATGCCCGAGGCTGAAGGCCCGCGCCAGCTCAACAAGGTGCGTCAGCGGAAAAACGGCCGCGACCCATTGTGCCCACAAAGGCAGGTTTTTGACCGGGAAGAAGGTCCCGCTGAAAAGAAACATGGGTGTAATAAACAGGAACATAGGCAGGTTAAAGAGTTCAATAGTGGGTACGATAGCGGTGAAGAAAATCGCTATGGATCCAAAGGCAAGCCCCCCCAGGAAGGACAGGGGTATAATCAAAAAACCTTCCGGATATTTGACCAGGCCGAATACGCTGATTACGGCCAGCATAGTGGCAGCGGCAATAACGGACCTGGTTGCACCCCAGACGATTTCTCCCGTAACCACTTCTTCCAGAAACACAGGCGTCGTCACAATGGCGTCAAATGTCTTCTGATAGTACATCCTTACAAAGGAACCATAGGTGTTCTCAAAGAAGGCGTTATACATCATATTGACGGCGAGGAGCGCGGGTGCGATGAAAGCCACATAGGACACCTCAGAGCCGCGGTAGGAAAACCGTCCGACGAGCGAGCCGAGTCCGATTCCGAATGCCAGCAGATAGAAAATCGGTTCGAGTAACGGCGGCAAAAAGCTGATTTTCCATGTTCTCTGGTAGACGATCCAGTTTCGCTGCCAGATGCGCACAAACCTCCTGGAAATCCTGAGTGAATGTATCCCGATCATTCCCTTAGCCCTCGGCCGGTCAGTCTCAAAAAAACGTCTTCCAGACTGGCCATGCGCAGGTTGCAGTCCTCTTCACAATACTGATCACTTATGGTGCGAAAGAGTTTGTCACCCTCACGGCCGTAGACAATGAGACGATGACCAAGATCTTCGTGCTCCAAAGGCTGGGACTGAATATATTTGCGGAGTTCTTCCGTGGGCTCGGAGACTTCGATAACATCCTGTCCCACATGCTTTCTGATAAGGTCCAGGGGCCGACCTTGTACCAAAATCCGCCCCTGATCCATGATGAGAAGTCGATCACACAGTCGTGAGGCTTCGTCCATGTAGTGGGTAGTCAGCAGAATGGAGAGCCCCTTGGTTTTCAGTTCTTCAAGCCGCCCCCAGACTTGGTGGCGGGATTGGGGATCCAGTCCGGCAGTAGGTTCGTCCAGGATCAGAATTTCCGGATCATTGATAAGGGCGCGGGCCAGAACCAACCGGCGCATCATTCCACCTGAAAGCTCCGTCACCTTGAAGTCCTTGCGGTGATCAAGGGAAATGAACCGGAGGAGTTTCTCAGCCTTGGCGCGCGCCTCCTTTTTGGAAATCTCAAAATACCGGGCAAAGACTTCCAGATTTTCCAGTACGGTCAGGTCAGGATCCAGATTATTGTCCTGCTGACAGACGCCGATTCGAGACTTTATTTCCCGCAGGTTTGTGTATATATCGAGACCGAATACCTTGAGGCTGCCACTGCTTATAGGAGAAAAGCCATAAATCATCCGAACGGTTGACGTCTTTCCCGCACCATTCGGCCCCAGTATACCGAAACACTCTCCCGGAACGACCTGAAAAGAAACGCCGTCCACCGCCAGGAATTCGCCAAATCTCTTTCTGAGGTTCTCCGCTTCGATAACGTACTGCACGTACTCCCTCTGTCAGGCTGCATATTTCCGATATCTATGCGCCGGGTATAGCTATTCTATCACGTTTGAACATGCATAGCGAGAGCATTCCCCGTTGCTTGCAGCGGGGTCACGTCATTACGGTTACCCGCAAATATCTCGTAGCCTAAGGGACAGCCGCCCGCGGGGAATGGAAGCGGCAGGAAAAGAGATTACATCGGAGGAAGTAGGCATAGGGATTCGGAGCGGTGTCCTGAGAGGCAGAAAGTCAGCAGGCCTGACAGGACACTGATGACGTCTTCGAGGCATTGCAGAGAGATAAGCTCGACTGATTCTCACTCGAGTGGCATAGGGCGCGGCTTGTTCCACAAGAGGCTGCCCGCGCTCATTTGTAACAGGTTAGACTTTATCCGACACTCCTCCTTCGAGTTCTCTGGCTTGTACCTGATTCATTCAGAAATGTCAGATTGGGTCTAGCCTGTCGCAATTGACGCCGGCTTACCGACTCCCTTGTCGATTGAGATCATTGGGCCCTTGATCCTGTTTCTACCTTCTCTCTTTGCCTGATAAAGAGCCTGGTCGGCATTGTCAACCAACTCTGTAGGAGATTGTTTGTCGTTGGACCTGTCAAATGAAGCGATTCCTATGCTGACAGTTATCTTGAGTTTTTTCGAGTCATATTCAAACTGGTGTTTATTAACCCTCTCCCTGAACCTCTCGCTTACCACAGTTGCCTTTTCCACATCAGTATTGGGCAAAATGACGGCAAATTCTTCACCGCCATAACGACATATCAGATCGCTTTGTCGCATGCTGTCTAGGAGCATCTTGCCAATCTCACGCAGGACCATATCCCCTGCTATATGACCATAGGTATCATTGACCCTTTTGAAGTAATCCATATCTATCATTAAGATCACCAGATCGGTCCCGTACCTTTTGGCCCTTGTCATCTCGCGTTCCAGTGCCTCGACAAAAAATCGCCTGTTGTACACTCCGGTCAATTCGTCCCTGGTTGCCATTTGAGCCATTTTCCGGAGAGCCAGATTTGCCTCTCTTTTGAGACGAAAATTTTCCATGGCGGTATAGATGCTTTCAGAAAGGGTCCCTTTACTAATACTGTCACTTGGGAGGTAATCGCAGGCTCCTGCGCGAATCACCTTGGTAGCGATCATCTCGTTTCCCCGAGCAGTAACGACCACTACAGGGACTTCCAGCCCCTTGTCAGCCAGAACCCTCAAAAATTCGAGAGAATCTCCATCCGGGAGCACATGGTTCGAAAGAACAAGATCAAACCGGTTATTTTTCAGTATGGGTATTGCCTCTAGGATACTACCTGCCCGGGACAGGTTGATATGGGGGCTATCTTTCAGACTATTATGTACCTTATCAAAAATGGCATCCTCATCTTCCACTGAAAGGATATTTAAGTCCTGGTACAGATTAATAATGGAGCTTCCGCCAACATAAGGTTTCGTCTCGTCGTGGCGTATGGTTTGAATCCTTCTTACAATATGAGATATCCGCTGGCCTGTCTCTTCGATCGTGTGCATGTATTGAGCCAACTTTTCAGGGTCATCCATCTTCAGCCTCATTAACTCGATACCGGCCAATAGACCTGTAAGTGGCTGACTTAGCTCGTGTGCTGTGGCCCCAGCCATCTGGAGCAATACCTTAAGCCGTTCTTCCTCAATAACGGATTTCTGTTGATCTTTGATCCTCTTGTTGGCATTTCTTAATTCCTCGACCGTCTGTTCAAGATCATGAGTCGTCTGTTCCAATTGTCTTAAGAGAACATATCGCTTAATGGCATAACGGATAGTGCGCACTAACAGCTCGCCGTTCACTTTCCCCTTCGCAAGATAGTCCTGCGCTCCCCTGTGAATCGCCTCGATACCAACCATTTCATCGGCGAGGCCGGTCAGCACTATAATAGGGGCCTTAGGTCTTTGGGCGTAAACGACAGAGAGCGTATCAAACCCCTGAGAGTCCGGGAGTCCGAGGTCCAGTAGTAGTACATCAAAAGCTCCTTCTGTAAGGCATATCAGCCCTCTCGAGAGCCGGTCAGCATGCTGCAGTTCGAACTGGGTACCCGCTATCTCCTTCAGCAATTCCCGTATCAGTCTGACGTCACCGGGATTATCCTCTATGAGAAGTACCTTGATCGGTTTCTGGTCCATTTTATCCAGTCCTCGGCAGTTTAACGATAGTGAGCCAGAAATTTTCGATACGCCTCACAACCTCGACGAAGCGGTCGAAATTAACCGGCTTAGTAATGTAGCAGTTCGCATGAAGATTGTAAGTTCTAAGGATGTCTTCTTCTGCCTGTGAAGTAGTCAAAATCACCACCGGAATGGACCTCAGATGCTCATCGGATTTGATTTCGGCAAGAACCTCGCGACCGTCTTTTTTGGGGAGGTTCAAATCCAGCAGGATGAGATCCGGCTTAGGTGCGTTTGCATACTTGCCCTCTCTGCGCAAAAAGGCCATGGCCTCTACACCATCAATTGCTACGTGAAGGTTGTTACGCACTTTGGATTCCTTGAGGGCTTCCCGTGTCAGGCGCACGTCGCCCGGGCTGTCCTCTACCAGTAAAATCTCAATAGGTTTCCCTGTATCCATATCATTCATTACCGTTCCCCCCTCCTTATCGGAATTGTAAAGTAAAACGTTGAACCCCCTCCTGCTTCTGCTTCTACCCATATACGTCCACCATGGCGTTCTACAATCCTTTTGCATATCGCCAAGCCGATACCAATGCCGGGATACTCTTCTCTGGCATGCAAGTGCTGGAATATACCAAAGATACGATCTTGATACTGCGGATCAATACCGAGGCCGTTGTCACGCGCAGAAAATACCCATTCGTTTCCCATAAGTTTGGCCGAGATATGTATATGCAATGGTTCTTCGCCGTGAAACTTGATGGCGTTACTGATCAGGTTCTGGAACACCCGATCAAGCTGCGCAGCATCTCCCACAATTGTAGGGAGAGGGTCATGGGTGACCGCAGCACCACTTTCCTCAATCGCCACCTGAAGATTGAGGAGCGCCTGTTCAAGCACTGCCTCGCTGGCTATTGGTTCGAAGGGCTTACCGCGGGTTCCCACACGCGCATATGCCAGCAATCCATTGATCATGTCCTGTAAGCGAGTTGCCCCGTCTACGGCAAAGGCAATGAACTCATCGGCATCCTCGTCCAGCTTGCCCTTGTAACGCCGTTCTATTAGCTGCAGATAACTGGATATCATGCGCAACGGTTCCTGTAAGTCGTGTGAAGCTACGGAGGCAAACTGTTGTAATTCATCGTTGGAGCGCTTAAGCTCTGCCATGGCTTGTTGCAACGCTTCTTCTGCCTTCTTACGGTCGGTAATGTCTGTTATCACCCCGAAGCTGCCTTTTATTTGACCTTCCGCATCACGAATTGGTGCTGGAGAGACGATTGTGGGAATCTTGAGCCCACCTTTCCCTGTCCAGGTTATGTCATAGGATGGATGCCCGCCTTTTGTCCCGGCCGCCATTTGCTCTCCCAATATGTCCTGATTGGCTTCATCCAAGAAATCCGTAACAGGGTGCCCGATTATTTCATCTCTCGAGTATCCCAACATTGCACAGAACCTGTCGTTGACGTATGTTAAAAAGCCGTTTTCGTCTCTTATTGCCAAACCGTCGTTCATCGTCTCAACCAACGCCCGATGTTTTTCCTCGCTCTCTCTTAATGCCTCTTCCGAGCGTTTGATAGAAAGGAAAATGGGCGCGATTAAGGCGATTCCTATTACCATGAGTAAAGACGTAGCAAGCGCAATCAATTCACTATTGAAGTCGGCCCGATAGGTGGGTGCTGCGGAGAATGTATGAACTAACGTGGTGAGACGCCGCAGGGTCATAAGGGAAATGGCGGACGCGATCAGGATCCACGCAAGGCGGGTTCTGGTAATCCGTATGAGCCTCAGAGCCAGAACTGCCGCTGTGGCTTGAAGTAGAACAGAAATTGTCAAGACGAGTGTCAAGTTCATATTCCCTCTCAAGCGAACGGTGAATCTAATCGAAACGTTCCCAATTTTACCCGAAAATGATTCCAAATACCATACTATCTTTATTCCCCACCAGAGTTATCGTTTTCGTCTGCTTCGAACCCCGGTTCGGTTTTTCTAAAGAGGGTTAGTTAGCCCGTATATTTCATGAATCGTAACAATTTAGCGTTTTGAAAATGCATGATAAAAAGTGCAAAGAAACATATCAAATCTGGAAATCAGGAACTCAGGGAAGTGCAAACCCAAATAAAGAGGGTCTATCTTTTCCTGATTTTCTGAGTTCCAGATTAATAGCCTTTTCTGAATGTAGGACTGTTTCAAGCACCTAACGTGTTACCATGAATCTATTTTGAACATACATAGCGAGAGCATTTTCCGTTGCTTGCAGCGGGGTTAGCGAGTGAATAGGATGCGATTTTACCTTACATACGGAGATTCCCCGTCCGCCGCAGGCGGACTGCGGGGAGCTTCAATAAGTATGATAATGGAAGATCAAACACTGAAATGGAGGGCCGTATATGCTCCGGCACGACTGGATGCCACTGGATCTCTTCACAATATTTGTAACCCGTGGTCAGGGCCATTCAAAAATTCGAGTCTACAAAATAAGTGATGATTCTTAATGGTGTCCCCCAAGAATTTTAGGAGACTCGCAGCTTGATTTGTTATATAATTTAACAAAATTATGAGATAATAGATGCCGTATCGGGCGCTGAAAACACTGGCATCCGATATACCTTACGCGGGAGGATGTGACGAAGTAGATTAACAACAGAGCAATCCATTTTCGTTATTTAAAGGGAGGTAAATGATGAGAGCAACAATAATCGGCGTGACATTTTTCTTATCTATTCTTGTCCTGCTGGTTCCTTTCAGCCAGGCCATGGCCAAGGATGAAGTCTGTGTCACATGCCACGAGGGAGTCAGTCCGGGGCTGGTGAAGGATTGGCAGACCAGTAAGCACAGCCGGAATGACGTATCTTGTTCGACATGTCATGGCGATAAACACACCAGTGGCAAAAATGCCGATCTTGCGCAACTGCCGGACGAAAAAGTATGTGCTCAGTGCCATGAGCAGCAGTTTTCCCAATTTTCGAAAGGCAAACATAATTTTGGCTGGACGTCTCTGAATGCCTTGCCAATCACCCACGTAGAACCCGATGAGTTGATGGAGGGAGGTAGAGGCTGCGGCGGCTGCCACAACATGGGCATCAAGAGCGAAGCCCAGAAGAAAGACCAAAGAGATAAGGGCTATCGATATCAGAACAATTCATGTGATGAATGTCATACCAGGCACAGCTTTTCCAAAAAGGAGGCTGCTGACCCAAGGGCCTGCCAACAATGCCATATGGGTTATGATCACCCGCAATGGGAGATGTGGAGCAGTGCGAAGCATGGTTCGCGTTGGTTCGCCAGGGATTCTCGCAACCTGCCCGAAGGCGCCCCTGCTCCCAAATGCCAGGAATGCCATCTACCTAACGGGACCCATGAAAATAGAACCGCATGGGGCTTCCTGGGCGTAAGATTGCCGCTTCCTGAAGATCCTCAGTGGAAAGCTGACAGGATAACTATCTTGAAGGCCCTTGGAGTGTTGAACCCGGAAACAGGTCAGCCCACTGCACGTCTTGAAGTTGTGAAAGCAGTAGATCTGGCCCGGTTGACTGAGGAGGCATGGAAAACTGAACGTGAGAAAATGATTACCACGTGCAGCAAGTGCCACTCCGAGCGGTATGCCCGCACCCAACTGGAGATGGGCGATACCATGATGAAAAAGGCTGATCGGCTTATGGCTGATGCCATCGAGACGGTGGCTGCTCTTTATAAAGATGGCATTATCAAGAAGCCCGCGAATTATTCCTTTGCTTATCCAGACTTATTGTATTTTATGCAGACTGGTGGCGGAGATCTGAAAAAACTGTCATACATCGACCAGATACTATTCCAGATGTACATGAAAGACCGGATGAGGACATACCAGGCGTTCTTCCATATGAATCCAGACTATGCCTACTGGTATGGCTGGGCCATGATGGTAGAAGACCTTGGAGAGATAAAAGAACTTGCCCAGACCATGCGGGCGACCCATAAGGCCGGTGACAAGCATTAGGGGGACAGAAGGGGACAATCCATAAATTTATAAGTTTCTTTATTATTGATTACTACTTTTAAGTTATGAGAATAAGGGAGATCAAAAATTCCGGCAAGGATACCTTGGGCGAGAGGGTTTGGCAAAGAGAATGAGTTCCGGTGGTATTTATCGGCTGCAAGCGCAAGGTTTTGATTTCGCCAAAGTGGTTAAGCGGGCGGCGAAAATCTTTGGAATGAAACCAGAGGAGATCCTGAGTCCGGGCAAACAGCCACGGCGGGTTATGGTCCGCCGGAGGCGGATATGTTTCTGGGGCGTTAAGGAATTGGGGATGAAAGGCACTGCCGTTGGCAAATTACCGGGCATGGTTCAGTCTTCTGTCAGTCGGGCGGTAGCGCGCGGAGAAAGATTAACCATTGATCGTCAATTAAGTCTGGTTGAAGGACGAATTGCATAAAAGCATGACCGCCCTCCATATTTCCGCATATTCCCGCCCATCGATCGGAATCTTCACCGGTTTCGCACGCCAATCGGGCGAGTAGATTCCTTTCTCAACATAGCGATGCAAAGTCGAATGCGGGCAATCCGTTGGTGCATCCACAATCCGGTGCCTTACCGGATTGTAATGGATGTAATCACAATGAGCCGCAAAGTCCCGGTCGTCTCCAAATCATATGTTCCCAGAATCGTCGTTGCCACACCATGTCCCCTCTATACTTTTCCCGAATTGTCAAAAGCATGATTTGAGGCCTGTACAGGGCTTACACGAACATATCCAGGAAGATATCGTCATTCAGCCTCGGACCGTGGTCACTTGCTATTTGCATGATCAGGCATTCTGCACCCGGTGTAATCGTCCGGTTGTCCAGGCAGGTCCGGACGAGATTTTGAATGCCCCCATCGGGCCGGTAGCAAAATCCGTGGCGGTCTATTTACGCTATCGGATAGGGATCTCCTATTGGGCTATACTGACATCTATGGACAGAGTTGCTTGAGTATGGCAGAAATGAAGAG
>JAVHLC010000021.1 GCA_031082315.1 Thermodesulfobacteriota bacterium | reverse complement strand
GGCTTCTTACGCTCAAATTTCTTCTTCCCCATCTCAAAATCCTCCTTAAATTTAACGCCAGGTAAAAATTATCCCCCGTAATCAACCCTACATCGCAGATGCCTTTCGCATAATCTCTTCGCCCACGGAAACGGGGACCGGCTCATAGTGTGAAAATTGCATGGTAAACGTAGCCCGGCCCTGGGTTTTTGAACGCAGATCCGTGGCATAACCAAACATTTGCTCCAGCGGAACCCTGGCCGAGGCGATCTGGATGCTCGGTCTGGCCTCCAGACCGACTAATTTACCCCTTCTTCCGTTAATGTCGCCGATTACTTCACCAATAAATTCCTCCGGGGTAACCACATCCAAAGACATAATAGGTTCCAGCAATACCGGATCCGCCTTTCTGGCGGCCTCCTTGAAACCCATGGAAGCAGCGATGCTAAAAGCCATTTCTGAAGAATCAACCTCATGATACGAACCATCTATCAGGGTTACTCTAATGTCGGTCATCGGGTAACCGGCCGATACACCGACCTCTGCCGCCCCCCTTATTCCCTTTTCCACGGCCGATATATACTCCCTGGGCACCACGCCACCCTTAATGGCATCTACAAATTCAATACCCTTACCCGGCTCAAGCGGCTCTATATCCAACCAGACATGGCCATATTGTCCACGTCCGCCGCTCTGTCTGACAAATTTTCCTTCGGCCCGGGTCTTTCTTTTAATAGTCTCTTTATAGGCTACGTGAGGCTGCCCCACACTGGCATCAACCTTGAATTCTCTGACTAAGCGATCAACAATAATTTCCAGATGCAACTCGCCCATCCCGGAGATGATAGTCTGCCCGGTCTCCTCATCCGTTCGAACCTTAAAAGAAGGGTCTTCCATGGCGATCTTCGCTAATGATATGCCCAACTTGTCCTGATCCGCTTTAGACTTTGGTTCAATGGCCACAGATATCACCGGTAGAGGGATATCCATGGCCTCCAACTGTATTGGCGACCCTTCGTCAGAAAGGCTGTCTCCGGTAGAAACATCCCGCAAGCCAACAACAGCCGCTATATCCCCGGCAAAAACTTCCTTAATTTCTTCCCTCTTATTGGCGTGCATCTTGACCAGCCGGCCGACTCTTTCTTTTTTCCTCTTCGTAGCATTGTACACACTACTGCCAGAGGTCAGTGAACCGGAATATACGCGCAGGAAGGTCAGGTTGCCAATAAAGGGATCGGTCATAATCTTGAAGGCCAGCGCGGCAAAAGGCGCGTCATCTGTTGCCGGCCGCTCTTCTTCTGCGCCTTTATCATTCAAGCCCTTGACCGGCAGGATATCCGATGGGGCCGGCAGGTAATCAACAATGGCATCCAAAAGCAACTGGACACCCTTATTCTTGAAGGCAGAACCGCATAGTACCGGCACAGCCCTCAAGGATAGGGTTGCCTTACGCAGGGCAAGGCGAATATCTTCCGGGGAGATATCCTCTCCGCCCAAATATTTCTCCATAAGCCCATCATCTACATCCGCCAATCCCTCTAATAACTGTTCCCTATAGGCCGAAGCCTCTTCTTCCAGCCCCGGCGGGATATCTTCTACGTGATATTTCGCCCCCAGCGTCGAGTCATCCCATATCACCGCCTTCATCCCCAGAAGATCGATGACCCCCCTAAAGCCCTCCTCCGACCCAAGAGGGATCTGAACAGCCACAGGATTGGCGCCGAGTCGATTTTTCATCATGCCCAGGCAGTGTTTAAAATCCGCACCCGAACGGTCCATCTTATTGATAAAGGCAATGCGCGGCACCTTATAGCGATCAGCCTGACGCCACACCGTCTCCGATTGCGGCTCGACGCCGCCCACCGCACAAAAAACAGCTACCGCCCCATCCAATACCCGCAGCGATCGCTCCACCTCTACCGTAAAGTCAACATGGCCGGGGGTATCAATAAGGTTTATGCGATTCCCCCCCCACAAACAGGTTGTTGCTGCCGAGGTAATGGTGATGCCACGCTCCTGCTCCTGTTCCATCCAGTCCATAACCGCAGTGCCGTCATGCACCTCTCCGATCTTATAAGACACGCCTGTATAATAAAGGATGCGTTCTGTCGTAGTAGTCTTACCGGCATCAATGTGCGCCATGATGCCGATATTACGTGTCTTTTCTAATGAAACAAGGCGTGGCAATTTTTCCCCTCTTCTAAATCTATTCTCTTTGATCTATTATCAAAGAACCCGGAAATTATTCCGTCTTAACTCTGATTACCAACGATAATGGGCAAAGGCCTTATTGGCTTCAGCCATCTTGTGTGTATCTTCTTTTTTCTTTATCGATGACCCGCGATTATTATAGGCGTCGACTAATTCTGCCGCCAGTTTTTCCTCCATGGATTTCTCCGCCCGTGAATTTGCATAGCTAATTATCCAGCGGATAGCCAGGGCCACCCTTCTATTCGGCCGCACCTCTACAGGAACCTGGTACGTAGCGCCGCCCACCCGGCGAGACTTAACCTCAATTACCGGTTTTACATGCTCCAGAGCAGCATTAAACACCTCTTCCGGATTCTTACCCACCCGATCACGTATAATATCCATAGCCCGATAGAGTATATGCTGGGCAACGTTCTTTTTACCACGTAGCATAATCCGGTTAACAAATTTTGCTATCAATCCACTATTATATTTTGGATCCGGATTAATCTCCCGCTTTATAACTACTTTCCTTCTGGGCATACCTACCTCTTATCTGTTATTTCACCCGATTACTTGGGCCGCTTAGCGCCATACTTGGAGCGCCCTTTTTTCCTATCCTGCACACCTAGCGTATCTAACGCACCCCGGACGATATGATAACGCACGCCCGGCAGATCCTTAACGCGTCCTCCGCGTATCAGCACCACAGAATGTTCCTGTAAATTATGTCCTACCCCGGGAATATAGGAAGTCGCTTCTATTCCATTTGTTAAACGCACCCTGGCCACTTTGCGCAAGGCAGAATTCGGTTTTTTAGGCGTCGTAGTATAGACACGCACACATACCCCCCTCTTCTGCGGGCACTCTTTTAACGCAGGGGCAGAACTCTTCCTCTTAACCTTTTTCCGGCCACTGCGAACTAGTTGATTAACTGTAGGCATCAGATTCTCCAACCCATGATTTTTTCGTAGCGCTTACGAATCCAAAAAACGTTCTTTTACCCCATTTACCGGCCTTCTGTCAAGACTTTTTTGCCCAAAGATAAAAACTACCGGGCTTATTTACTATCGTTTTCCCCCGCCGGTTTTAATCCCCTTTCCGGGCCTCGGCATAGTAAACTATACCTGTTCCGGCCGGGATAAGGCGACCCATGATGACATTTTCTTTTAGCCCGCGGAGGTAATCCACCTTGCCCGCTATGGCTGCGTCCGTAAGAACCTTGGTAGTCTCCTGGAAGGAGGCCGCAGATATAAAACTTTCCGTGCTCAAGGAAGCCTTTGTAATACCCAGAAGTAACGGTTCCGCCACTGCCGGCTGGCCGCCCCGGGCCAAAATCTTTTCGTTTTCTTCCTCAAACAGGTATCGTTCCACCTGCTCGCCCAGCATAAAACTGCTGTCCCCTACCTCTTTGATCTTTACACGACGCAGCATCTGTCGCACGATGGCTTCAATATGCTTGTCATTGATCTTAACGCCCTGTAACCGGTAAACCTCCTGCACCTCATTGACCAGGTAGCGAGCCAGCTCTTTAATCCCAAGGACACGAAGGATATCGTGAGGATTAGCCGAACCATCCATAAGAGCCTCCCCGGCCCGGATAAAATCCCCTTCATGGACACTGATGTGCTTGCCTTTGGCAACAAGATATTCCTTAGACTCTCCAACGTCAGGTTTTACTACAACCCTTCGCTTACCTTTTACGTCCTTGCCGAAGCTGACCACACCGTCAATCTCGCTGATCACCGCAAACTCTTTTGGTTTTCGCACCTCAAAGAGTTCCGCTACCCGAGGCAAGCCGCCGGTGATATCTTTAGTTTTTGTTGTTTCCCGGGGGATACGCGCAATGACCTCTCCCGCATTGACCATGTTGCCTTCCGCCACCATAACGATGGCGCCGATAGGCATAAGATAGCGGGCCTCAGACGTAGAACCGGGGATCTTGAGGGTCTTGCCGCTCTCATCCTTTATGGAAACGCGCGGCCGAACGCTGGAATCCTTACATTCAACAACAACCCTGCTGGCCTTACCGGTGACGGGGTCCAGCTTCTCCTGCATGGTGACGCCTTCTACGATATCGCCAAATTTGACCCGGCCGGAAACATCGGTCAAAATCGGGATGGTATAAGGATCCCAATTCGCCAGGAGATCATTGGCGTTGACCGGTTGTCCGTCCTCGGCGTAGATCTGCGCCCCGTAGGTCACCGGATAACGCTCACGTTCCCGTCCATCCTCAGTTACAACAGCTATTTCACCATTACGATTCATAGCGACCAGGCCACCCGCTACATTACGAACCGTGTGCAGGTTAATAAACTTTATCCGCCCTTCGTTCCGGGCATGGATTTCGGCTTGCTCCACCCTTCTGCTGGCCGTACCGCCGATATGGAAGGTACGCATGGTAAGCTGCGTTCCTGGTTCACCAATAGACTGTGCCGCAATAATACCGATGGACTCTCCGATGTTGACCATCTTTCCACGCGCCAGATCACGGCCGTAACACTTGATACAAACCCCGTGTTTAGAACGGCAGGTAAGCACAGAGCGGATTTTCACCCGCTCAATACCGGCATCCTCTATCTTCTGAACGTGGGACTCTGTAATCTCCTCATTGGCATTTACCAGAATTTCACCGGTCAACGGGTCATTAATATCCTCGAGGACCACACGGCCGAGAATACGATCGCCAACGCGCTGAATAATCTCGCCCCCCTCGATTAACGGCTCCATAGTGATACCATCGATAGTGCCGCAATCCTCCTCCGTAATCGTACAGTCCTGGGCTACATCGACCAGCCGCCGGGTCAAGTAACCGGAATTAGCCGTCTTCAAGGCGGTATCGGCCAGACCTTTACGTGCACCGTGTGTCGATACAAAATATTGTAGCACAGTAAGACCTTCCCTGAAATTTGCCGTGATCGGGGTCTCGATTATTTCACCGGAAGGCTTGGCCATAAGACCCCTCATACCCGCCAACTGCCGGATCTGATCTTTGCTCCCCCGAGCGCCGGAATCAGCCATCATGTATATGGGATTAAAACTAGGCGTCTCTATGGTGCGACCGTCTTTGCCCTTTATGCGCTGTACGGCTATGCCCCGCATCATCTCCGCAGCTACATCATCCGTGGCCTTAGCCCAGATATCAATTACCTTATTATATTTTTCTCCGTCGGTGATTAAACCATCAGTATATTGTTTCTCTACCGCATGCACTTCACTTTGGGCCTTATTTAAGATTCCCGCCTTCTTGGCCGGGATAACCATGTCCGCGATAGAAATGGAAATACCCGCCTTGGTAGCATATTTGTACCCCATATCTTTTAAGCGGTCAGCTAACAGGACCGTCTTTTTAATGCCCGCCCCCCGGTAGCACTTATCAATCAATTGGGCGAGTTCCTTTTTCTTCATGGGGCGATTAATAACATCAAACGGGATTTCTTCCGGTAAGATATCCCCAAGTAATATCCGCCCCGTCGTCGTATCTACTAACTTACCATTTAAGCGCACTTTAATCTGGGCTTGAAGATCGACCGCACCGGCATCATAGGCCATCTGAACTTCTTCCGGCCCTGCAAACGCCTTACCTTCGCCCTTAGCCAGCGCCCGGCTACGCGTCATGTAATATATCCCCAACACCACATCCTGCGTAGGAATAATAATCGGCTCGCCATGCGCCGGCGAAAGAATATTATTGGTGGACATCATCAGAACCCGGGCCTCTATTTGAGCCTCAATAGACACGGGGACATGAACAGCCATCTGATCACCGTCGAAGTCTGCATTAAAAGCCATACAGACCAAGGGATGAAGTTGAATGGCCTTACCTTCTACCAGAACCGGCTCAAAGGCCTGTATACCCAGACGATGAAGCGTAGGCGCCCGGTTCAGGAGGACCGGATATTCCCTCACCACTTCGTCCAGTGCGTCCCATACCTCCGGAACTTCCTTCTCCACCATTTTCTTGGCGCTTTTAATCGTCGTTACATAACCTTTCTGCTCCAATCGATTGTAAATAAAGGGTTTAAAAAGTTCCAAGGCCATCTTTTTAGGCAAACCGCACTGATGCAATCGGAGATCAGGGCCGACCACGATAACCGAACGCCCGGAATAGTCCACTCGTTTGCCCAGCAGATTTTGCCGGAATCGGCCCTGCTTGCCTTTCAACATGTCACTTAACGACTTAAGTGGCCTCTTGTTCGGGCCGGTCACCACTTTGCCCCGCCGCCCGTTATCAAACAGGACATCAACTGCTTCCTGGAGCATTCTTTTCTCATTGCGGATTATGATATCGGGGGCATCCAGTTCCTTTAATCGTTTTAAACGATTATTGCGGTTAATTACCCGTCGGTAAAGATCGTTTAAATCCGAAGTGGCAAACCGGCCGCCATCCAGGGGCACCAACGGTCTTAAATCCGGCGGTAAAACCGGCACCACATCCAGGATCATCCACTCCGGACGGTTGCCTGAATCCTTGAAGGCCTCCACAACCCGTAGCCGCTTGCTCAGCTTTTTCCGCTTGGCTTCTGAACTGGTCTTCTGGAGTTCCTCACGCAAGCTCACTGACAGGGCGTTTATATCCAGATTGGAAAGCATATACTTAATAACTTCCGCCCCGATACCTGCCTTAACTTGCGTTCCAAACTCTTCTTTAACCTGTCTGTACCGGTCTTCTGAAAGCAAGGTCCCTACCGGCAAGGCATCTATGGAAGACTCGGTTACCACATAGGATTCAAAATAAAGAACTTTCTCCAGTTCTTTAAGTGTAAAATCGAGGAGGTTACCCACCTTACTGGGCAGGCTCTTTAAAAACCATATATGCGCTACCGGCGCAGCCAGTTCAATGTGACCCATCCGTTCCCGTCTTACTTTTGACTGTATAACTTCCACACCGCATTTCTCACATACCACTCCACGATGCTTCATCCGTTTATATTTGCCGCAGTTACACTCATAATCTTTAGCCGGGCCGAAAATCTTGGCACAAAACAAACCGTCGCGCTCCGGTTTAAATGTACGATAATTTATCGTCTCCGGTTTTTTGATTTCACCATGCGACCACTCTCGAACCTTATCCGGCGAGGCTAAAGAAATTCGCACGAAGTCAATGTTTGAAGGATCTTTTGATCTGGCAAAATAACTATATAGATCGTCCATCTCTACTCCTTATTTCTTACTTTCTTAGTTAGTTCCCATCTGGAAACCCCAAGGAGCGGTCAGCCATCAGCTATCAGCGTTCAGCTTAACATATTGTTTATTTTAGCTTGTTGCTGACGGCTGAGAGCTGATCGCCTACTCTTTTTCTATTAATTCTACATCTAAACTTAAACCCTGGAGTTCTTTTACCAGGACATTAAATGACTCGGGCAGACCTGCTTCCAGGGTATTGTTACCCTTAACTATCTTCTCATACATTCTCGTCCGTCCGGACACATCATCCGACTTGACCGTAAGGAACTCTTGTAAGGAATAAGCAGCGCCATAGGCCTCCATGGCCCAGACTTCCATTTCACCAAGCCGCTGGCCGCCGAATTGGGCCTTGCCGCCCAAGGGCTGTTGAGTAACCAGGGAATATGGGCCTGTACAACGGGCGTGTATCTTGTCATCAACCAGATGATGTAATTTCAGCATATACATAATGCCAACGGTCACCTTCTGGTCAAATGTCTCTCCCGTTCGACCGTCACAAAGGGTGGCCTGGCCCGATTCCGAAACACCGGCCTCGGCTAATAATCCCCTTATGTCCGATTCCTCCGCTCCGTCGAAAACCGGCGTAGCCATATGCACACCGTTCCTATAATCCTCAGCAAACTTTAATAATTCTTCATCGGTCATGTTCCCGAAAAGTTTTTTATATTGTTCGGAAGAGAATATAGCCTTTAGTTTTTTACGCAGGGCCGCTACCTGGCAATTATCAATCAAGTTTCCTATCTGCTCTCCCAGCCCTTTTGCTGCCCATCCGAGATGGGTTTCTAAAACCTGGCCTACGTTCATACGTGAGGGAACGCCAAGCGGATTTAAAACAATATCCATAGGTGTTCCATCTTCAAAATAGGGCATATTCTCTACCGGCATTATTCTTGAGACCACACCCTTATTGCCATGGCGGCCGGCCATCTTATCGCCGACGGAAAGTTTTCGTTTGGTGGCCACATAGACCTTGACCATTTTTATCACGCCGGGAGGCAGCTCATCACCCTTTTTAAAGCGGTTAATCCTGTCATCAAAAACCATCTTGATAAGGGCTGCCTGTTCCTCATGATTATCTAGAATCTTTTCTATTTCCGGCTCGATCTTGGTCTTCTCAGGGAAAGTTATGTCACGAATTTTGTGTAAGGGTATCCTGGCCAGGGCACCCGCAGTAACTTCTTCACCCTTACGAACAGCGATCTTGCCTTTTGCATCTTTTAATGAAACGGCTACTTTTTTGCCCACCATAAGCTTTTCCAGCCGGCGTCTGGTGTTCTTTTCCACAATAGCCAGTTCGTCAGCTTCATCCCTTCGAAGACGGGTAACTTCTTCGTCTTCGATAAACCTGGCCCGTTCATCTTTATCTACACCGCGCCTGGAAAAGACTTTAGCATCAATAATAATGCCTTCGATACCCGGAGGTACACGTAGTGATGTATCCTTTACATCTCCCGCTTTTTCACCAAAAATAGCCCGCAAGAGTTTCTCTTCCGGCGAAAGTTGCGTCTCACCCTTAGGCGTCACCTTACCAACCAGAATATCGCCCGCTTTCACCTCGGCCCCAACCCGAACGATACCGCTTTCATCTAAATCCTTAAGGGCCTCCTCGCCTACGTTAGGAATATCACGGGTAATCTCCTCTTTCCCCAATTTTGTGTCCCGGGCTACCGTCTCAAACTGTTCGATATGAATAGACGTAAAAACATCGTCCATTACTAATCGTTCGCTGACCAGTATAGAATCCTCAAAGTTGCATCCACCCCAGGGCATAAAGGCTACCATTATGTTCTTACCCAATGCCAGTTCGCCTTTTTCCGTAGCCGGGCCATCCGCAATTATCTGACCGGGGCGTACAAAATCTCCTTTGTGCACAATCGGTTTTTGATTTATGCAGGTGCTCTGATTTGACTTCTGGAACTTGATAAGTCTGTAAATCTCCACTCCCGCTGATCGTCTTGGATGCTCTTCATCTTCATAACGTACTACAATACGATTGGCATCCACTTCTTCCACGTAACCATGGCCCCTGGCCACTACCGTAGCTCCGGAATCCCGGGCCACAACACCTTCGAGACCGGTGCCAATCACCGGAGCGCCTGCCTTCAAAAGAGGCACCGCCTGCCTCTGCATGTTTGACCCCATCAATGCCCTGTTGGCGTCGTCATTCTCCAAAAAGGGGATTAGAGAAGCGGCGACACTTACTAACTGATTAGGCGAAACGTCCATAAAGGTTACTTCTTCCGGACGTACCATAACGAACTCGCCATCGCGGCGGGCAGAGACAATATCACGCAAAAAATTACCTTTTGCATCTATAGGCGCATTAGCCTGAGCGATAGCATGATCCTGCTCATCCAGGGCGGAAAGATAACGAACTTTCTTAGTAACGACCCCATTCATTACTTCACGATAAGGCGTCTCGATAAATCCATAATGGTTTACCTTGGCATAGGTACTGAGAGAAACAATAAGGCCGATATTCGGCCCTTCCGGGGTCTCGACCGGGCATATCCGCCCATAATGGGTCGGGTGCACGTCCCTTACCTCAAACCCGGCGCGCTCACGAGAAAGACCGCCCGGGCCAAGGGCGCTTAGTCTTCTTTCATGAGTTATCTCAGAAAGCGGATTGTTTTGATCCATAAACTGTGAAAGCTGACTGGTGCCAAAAAATTCCTTGACGGCAGAAGAAACCGGCTTGGGATTAATGAGATCATGCGGCATTGCGGCTTCAATCTCTTGAAGGCTCATACGCTCCTTGATGGCCCTTTCCATACGCACTAAACCGATGCGATATTGATTTTCAATCAGCTCACCCACCGCCCGAACACGGCGATTTCCAAGATGGTCGATATCATCCACCGGGCCCTGGGTATCCTTAAGTTTAATAAGATAGCGCACGGCCTCCAGAATATCTTCCTTCCTCAGGGTTCGGTCCGTAACAGAACTATCCATCTTAAGCCGGAGATTCAATTTATAGCGTCCTACATCGGAAAGGTCATAAGTTTCCGGGCTGAAAAAGAGAGAATTAAAAAAGGTATTGGCTATCTCCGGAGTGGGTATGCTGCTGGGCCGGAGTCGGCGATAGATGTCCATTATGGCTTCTTCCGGGGTGTTAACCCTGTCCAAGAGCATGGTATCGCGCAGGGAAGGGCCGACCTTCACTCCATCTATATACAGAGTTTCAAACGCCGGGATATTTTTCTCTTTGATTAACTGGAACTTATCCTCGGTAATTTCTTCATTACATGAGATCAGAACCTCTCCGGTGGCCGGGTCAATTAGATCGCGGGCCATGATTGACCCCTTGATATCTTCAAAGTCAAGAGGGATAGTCTCTATTTTGGCATCTTCTATCTTATTGGCCGCCATCCTTGTAATCTTACGGTTCTTCTTAACGATTACCTCCTTGGTCTCTGGATCAACAATGTCTCGTACCGCCTTTTTCCCAATAAACAATTCCGGGACAAAACGTTTTTTAATACCACCTTGGTCAATAAAAATGGTCTCCGCCTGGTAAAAATACTCCAGTAATTGCTCTGTTGAATAGCCAAGCGCCTTGAGCAAGGCAGTAACCGGGAACTTCCTGCGGCGGTCGATACGCACATAGAGAATATCCTTGTGATCGAATTCGAAATCGGCCCAGGAACCACGAATCGGAATTATTCTTGCCGAATAAAGAACCTTCCCGCTCGAATGTGTCTTCCCTTGGTCGTGGTCAAAAAAGATACCCGGCGAGCGTTGTAACTGACTGACGATAACCCTTTCCGTACCATTGATTATGAAGGTCCCGCGGGCGGTCATAAGGGGAATGGTGCCGAAATAAATCTCCTGCTCCTTTATATCCCTTATGCTCTGCGTACCGATATCCTTATCTACATCATAAGAAACAAGCCTTACTGTTATCTTTAAAGGCGCTTCATAGGTCATATCCCTTTGCAGGCATTCTTCAACACTATACTTGGGTTCTCCAAATGCATACTGGACAAATTCCAGTGAAGAAGTGCCGCTAAAATCCTTTATAGGAAATACACTCTTGAAAACTCCCTGCAGTCCTACGTCTTCTCTTTTTTCGGGAGGCACATCCTTTTGCAGAAAACGCTCATACGACCTGCGTTGCATCTCCATAAGATCAGGTATATCAATAACCCTGCCTATGCGACCAAAATCCTTTCTTATTCTCTGCATAGCTGAAAAAGATTGTCCCATCTTCCCTCTCTCTTCCTGGTTCATTCGAAATTAGCCCTACAGTTTACCCCCTGCAAGGAACCGAATAAACACAGGCTTAGTATATTGATCCTTAAAAGCAAGCCGCTAACCAATAGATTAAGCAAGGATGCCCCTTGAGCTCAAGGGGCATCCTACTCTACCTAATAAATGACTTTATCCGGCAATTTTTCTATTAAATTGCATTTATTTGATCTCTGCAGTACCTCCGGCCTCTTCTAACTGCTTTTTAATCTTTTCAGCCTCTTCCTTAGGTATGCTCTCTTTAACGGGCTTAGGCGCACCTTCTACCAGGTCCTTCGCCTCTTTAAGTCCAAGGCCGGTAATAGCACGTACTTCCTTGATTACCTGGATTTTCTTGTCTCCGGAACCAGTCAGGATAACGTCGAACTCCGTCTTTTCTTCTGCCGGCGCAGCCGCTGCTCCACCGGCTGCGGGTGCGGCTACAGCCACAGGAGCGGCTGCGGTAACCCCGAACTTATCTTCCAACTCTTTAACCAATTCGGAAAGCTCGAGTACCGTCATGTTAGATATGAACGTAATAACATCTTCTTTATTAATATTAGCCATTTCCCTTACATCCTCCCTAAACAATTATATAAGATATTAATAAATACCCGGCCCATCCTTATGAAGATGAGGCCGTTTTTTGATCCTGGATAGCCTTTAGTGTGTATAAAAACTTCCGGATAATACCACTGAAAACCTGCACCAACCCGGTAGGAGGCGATACCAATACTGATAATAACTTACCCAGGAGCACCTCACGGCCCGGCAGGGTTGCTAACGATTTGACATCACCCTCGCTGATGAATTTGCCCTGCAATACCCCGCCTCTGATCTCCAGGTTTGGGTTGTTCTTGGCAAACTCAGTCAGAACCTTAGCCATGGTGACCGGATCATCATACCCGATGGCTAAGGCGCATGGCCCGGTCAGATAGTCGCGCAAGACCGCCGCATCTGTCCCTTCTGCGGCCAGCTTGGTAAGGTTATTCTTTACGACCTTATATTCAGCCCGGGAATTGCGCAATTGTAACCTGAGCGCGTTCAGCGCCTCTACCTTAAGACCGCGATAGTCTACAAGCACTGTCGCCCGAGACTGTTCCAGCTTGGCATGCAGGTCCTTTACTGCTTCTTCTTTTTCAGCGCGCTTCAATATTCACTCTCCTTTCCTTATGACAGTTAATTCTGTCAAAGCCAGAGGCACGAAACAAGTTGTCTCGGTAGGTTGAATCGCTCAATTAAACACGTACCGTAAACGTGTGCCTACTGTCTTTGACCACTTACTTTTATATTGCAATTTTTGACGGCTTCCGCAAGGATGACAGAAGGTAGCCTTTTCAGACCTTTTACAACCTCATCAATTTTTAATCATCAGCGCATTTCAGGGCCTACTTGACCAAGGCCTTAATCTGGAGCGGGTCGATATTGACCCCCGGGCCCATAGTTGTAGAAATGCCTATGCTCTGCACATAAGTCCCCTTACTACTGGCAGGCTTTAACCGTAATATAACCTCAAAAAAAGCGGCGACGTTCTGCAATATCTTCTCTACCCCGAAAGAAACCTTGCCTACCGGAGCATGCACTATACCTGCCTTTTCTACTCTAAATTCTACCTTGCCGGCCTTTATTTCACGAATTGCCCTGGCCACATCAAATGTAACCGTACCTACCTTGGCATTTGGCATCAGACCTCTGGGACCTAAAATCTTACCAATCTTGCCTACTACCCCCATCATATCCGGCGTAGCCACTGCCTTATCAAACTCCAGCCATCCTTGTTTGATTTTCTCGATGAGGTCATCGTCTCCGATATAATCTGCGCCGGCTTCTTTGGCCTCCAGCGCCTTGTCTCCCTTGGCAAAAACCAGCACGCGCGCGGTCTTGCCTGTCCCATGAGGCAAAACCACGGCTCCTCTGACCATCTGTTCCGCATGCCTGGGATCAACGCCGAGGCGAATGGCAATATCCACAGACTCGTCGAACTTGGCGCAACTGTTTTTTACAGCTAATTCAACAGCCTCTTCAAAGGCGTACTTCTTACTCACGTCCAACTCTTCTTTTATCTTTCTGAGCTTTTTCCCGGCCATTCTCTTTCTCCAAATTAATTTAATATAATTAACTGGTTTTCATCCGGAAACCCAAAAATTCCGGATGTGCTCTCAGCATTCAGCTTTCAGCGTTCAGCTTAATGTCTTGTTTGTCTTAGGTTTTTGCTGATAGCTAATCGCTGATCGCTGAAAGCGTGAAGCCGGAAACGTTAGTTTCCGGATGAACACTAACTATACAACTTCAATACCCATACTCCTGGCTGTACCCTCAATGGTATTTACGGCGCCCGCCAGATCAACCGCATTAAGATCCGGCATCTTAAGTTTGGCAATCTCCTCAATCTGACTATGGGATACCTTGCCTACCTTTTCTTTATTCGGTTGGCTTGAACCCTTGGCTATCTGCGCCGCTTTCTTTAGAAGAACCGCTGCAGGCGGAGTCTTGGTGATAAAACTAAAGGACCGGTCGGCATAGACCGTTATAACTACAGGGATAATCATCCCTTCCTGTCCCTGGGTTTTTGCATTAAACGCCTTGCAAAATTCCATGATATTAACACCGTGCTGTCCTAAAGCCGGGCCGATAGGGGGCGAAGGGTTAGCCTGCCCGGCCGGCACCTGAAGCTTTATATTTGCAATAACTTTTTTGGCCATCTGCCTTACTCCTTAATTCTCAAATTTTAGAGACCTGGACAAAATCCAGCTCAACCGGGGTCGCCCGTCCAAATATACTGACCAGGACTCGAATCTTACCCTTTTCCGGTTTAACCTCATCCACTACACCATTGAAGTTGGTAAAAGGACCATCAATGACCCGAACCTCATCACCTTTTTCAAAAAGGTACTTGGGCTTCGGTTTTAAAGCCCCCTCCTTCATCTGGTTAACAATTTTTCCTGCCTCTTCATCTGAAAGCGGTGTTGGTCTCTCTGTTCCACCGACAAACCCTGTAATCTTTGGAGTATTTTTAACGGTATGCCACGTCTCATCGGTTAGTTCCATACACACCAGTATGTATCCCGGGAAAAATTTGCGCAAGGAGGTCTTTCGTTCTCCCTTAACCATTTCTACAACCTTTTCTGTTGGGAGAAGAACCTCAGAAAAGAGATCTTCCTGGTGTAAAGACTTAATGCGCTCCTCCAAAGCCGCCTTAGCTTTTTGTTCATATCCCGAATAAGTATGTACTATATACCACTTATGTGCCATATCCTCCCCAATTACCACACCATATAAAAACGTCCTTATTTTTACTTAATAAAAATCTTTATCAATTTAGCCAGGGCCATATCAATAAGGCCGAGAAAGAGGGCGATTATAAGCACGAGTACGATAACCACAAATGTCGTACCCATAGCCTCCTTCCGTGACGGCCAGGCCACTTTTTTAAATTCAACCCTTACTTCGCGTAAAAACTGTCCGGCCTTCTCTATAAACCCTACCTTATCTTTTACGGTATCCAGGATACTGACCTTGGTCTCCTGATTTGCTTTTTCACTCTGGTTTTCACCCTTAACAAGAGCTTTCCGGGTCACTTTATTTTTTTTCTTTTCCTCGGCCGTTATTTTCATTCTATCCCCAAAATATAGCGCAGTAAAATGGCAGGCCAGGAGGGATTCGAACCCCCATCACCCGGATTTGGAGTCCGGTGCTCTAGCCGTTAGAGCTACTGGCCTGCAGGGATTTCACTACTTGGTTTCTTTATGAATAGTATGCAACCGGCAAAAACGGCAATATTTTTTAAACTCCAGTTTTTCTGTCGTCTTGCGTTTGTTTTTAGTGGTCGTATAATTTCTCTGTTTACAAGTAGTGCATGCCAAAGTCACAATATCTCGCATAGGACCTATCCCTTATTTTTATCTCGTTTATTCCATTATTTCGCTGATGACGCCTGCCCCAACGGTGCGTCCACCCTCTCG
>JAVHLC010000020.1 GCA_031082315.1 Thermodesulfobacteriota bacterium | reverse complement strand
CAATGGGAATACTTACATGCAAAAACCTAACCGGACAAAGCTGAGTCGATATAATATATAATGTTAGCATGAATAAGGAATAACAAATGGCAATACCAGATTTTCAATCTATCATGCTTCCCCTCCTTCAATTCTGTGCAGATTCAAAAGAGCATACAAACCGGGAGGCAATAGATCATCTATCGGAAGTATTTCATCTTTCAGAAGAGGAACAGAAACAACTTTTGCCAAGTGGTCGGCAAACAGTATTCCACAATCGTGTAGCATGGGCGCGTGCATATATGAAAATGGCAAAATTTATCGAAAACACTCAACGGGGCGTGTTTCGCATTACTGGTAGGGGCCATGATGTTTTACAAAAGCCGCCTCAAAAAATTGACATCAGCTTTTTAATGCAATTCCCTGAATTCGCTGAACGGCGAAAAGCTGAGCAGAGCAAATTGAAAAAGAAAAAAATTGAATCAACATCAACTGATGCGCCGGATTCCAGCATAACACCTGAAGAACAAATTGAAGTAGCATATGAAAATCTTAAGGAAAATCTTATAAGTGAAATTCTTTTCCAACTCAAGGACTCATCTCCCTTTTTCTTTGAGAAAGTGGTTGTAGAAGTGTTGGTGAAAATGGGTTATGGCGGTTCGCGTAAAGACGCTGGCGAAGCCATCGGAAAAAGCGGAGATGAAGGCATTGACGGCATTATCAAAGAAGATCGCCTTGGCCTAGACATCATCTACATCCAAGCCAAAAAATGGGAAAACACTGTTTCTCGTCCCGAAATTCAAAAATTTGCAGGGGCTTTACAGGGCAAGAGAGCGAAGAAAGGCATTTTTATCACGACATCGGACTTTTCCCGCAGTTGTGAAGAATATGTATCAACCATTGATAGCAAAATAATTCTTATTGACGGGCAGCACCTTGCCCAACTCATGATCGATTTTAATGTCGGAGTCTCCACAGAAGCAATTTACGAGCTTAAGCGGGTTGATGCGGATTATTTTGCTGAAGAATGAGGAAATGCGAACAAGTCGCTTGAGTGGACGCGGAGAACGTCGGCGGCCTTACGGGCAAGTTCATTGGCTGCGCCACTCAGTAAGGGAATAAGGAGGACGGTCATGGGCGAAGAGGTGAACGAGGTGAACGGGACGTTGTTGAAAACAGTGAATTACATTTTAAAAGTGATAAATTTCAACAACGTCCCCGTCCCGCTCTCCTAATAAGACCATTACCTATAACTTTTCTTTCCCAAGAACCATTAGACCATACAGTTTATCAGAGATTGAGACTGTTGATAAAGGATTTCAAAGTCTTATCGATATGGATAGAATATCGGGGAGAACCCATAATGCACTATATTTTTTATATAGGGCTTTCCACTCAACAAAATGGATGGATGCTTACATCCTTTTGATGTCCTCAATAGAATCTCTATTCTCAAAAGACAAGCCAGGAGGAGCAACCGCGGCTATCACAACTAGAGTGTCATCATTATTATCAAATAATCCTCGCTGTACAAAAAAAGATATTGAAGATCTTTACGAAATAAGGTCTAGGATTATTCACGGTAATATAATCGGGCCAGATCTCAACGAAGACAAAGATGATGAGAAAGATAAGTTAGCAAATCTTGATAAGCTGGAATATGTCACAATAGAGTGTTTTAAAGAACTCGTAAAATCAAATCGTTATAAAAACTACACGGATAAAGAAACTAGAGACAAGTTTATGGGAACATTAAATATTACCCCCTAACGAGACTGTCGAAAAACCACTTTTCGAGATGATTCTTGTGCCCACAAAGTGAACTGTCAAGAAATCTGTCATTTCCGTGGAGAATAGATGTTGAGCACATTACAGCGACAAAAATAGATGGGCAGGCTATTAGCCAAGAGGATATCGATGCAAATTTCTGAAAGCGTTAAACGCTAAGGATGTGATCGTGGTTTCTTTCCATTGGATAGAGAAACATATGTCCTTTTTGAGTGCGAGACTGGGTTGTTTCAAGCTCAATGCGGGAAATTCATTTTTCTTCGATCCAACACCAGGATTTTACGGATTTATTGGACAAGGTACTACCGAAGCTCTCAATCAGGCAATCAAACTCCTGGCCGAACACATCGAATCAAAAACAGCCCCGATTATTGAACAATGGAAAGGTCCCAAAAATCCTTTGGTGACTGAAGAGTATGATTGGTCTTCGAACCAGGAACCGCCTGGCCTCATCCGCTATGGCGGGCCGCATCACAGCAGGATCGAGATAGCCATTACAAATAAGCATTCGCCGCTGATAATGGGCGCGATACTGGCACATGAACTCACTCATCATTTCCTTGCACTCAAAGGCATCAGCTATCCGGACGAAGAAGAGAATGAACAACTGACGGATTTGGCCACAACCTATTTGGGGCTCGGAAAACTCACAATGAACGGGTACTATCCTATCACATGGACGATAGAGAGACGTGACCGCAAGGTTACATACACATATCAAGTAGGCTACCTATCTCCTCAGGACATAGCTGCCGCAATGTATTCGGTTTGCGTATTCCGCCACATACCGTTTGATTCTGCCAAATCCTATCTTTCGGAACAGGCTCTTTTGTTGTTTGACCAAGCGTGTGTTTCAGGCGAAGGCTATCAGTTGAAGAAGCAGCTGGTGGAGCAAAGAGAATGCCCCCACTGTGGCAAGCTTGTGTTTTTTGGGTTCCATCAGAATGATGACGATATCTACTGTCCTGAATGTGGATGGGAATGGAATACGATTATCAAGGATGGAAGACGTTTTTGGAAATGCCCGGAATGCGGACTTGAGAATAATAGAGACCTGATTAGATGCGTTTGTGGTTATGAATTGAGCCGGTAAGGCGCCGAACCATCTGAGCTATGCTCTCGCGGAATAAAATTGTTCCCTCGCGCGCTGATTCGCGCTCGGGGGAATAACGGTCATGTAAATATGCGTTTCTTGTTTTATCGTGACTTCAAATTGTAAGTGCACCATTTGATGTCTGCCAGAACACTTCATGTGGAGACCGGTAGTTGAGGCACTTTCTTGGTCTATGATTAGGCTTTTTTACTGCAAATGCAATATCTTCTTCAGTGATCTTTCGTAAACTGGAAAATTAAAGGCCATCCCCATTTGCGCGTCCTTTTGCAAAAAATTTATCCAATTGATTGGCGAAAGCCTGCCGGTCTTTGAGGTTAAACGTGGCGGGGCCACCCGTGTTGGCGCCTTGGCTGCGCAACTGATCCATGAGATTCCGCACCGCAAGGCGGTGTTTGATCGTTTCCTCGGTATAAAAGTCGCCTCTCGGATCCAGGGCCACGGCGCCCTTGCTGACCACCCGGTCGGCCAGCGGAATATCGGCGGTCACCACGAGATCGCCCGCTTCCACCAGCTCGGCAATCTTATCATCTGCCGCATCCGGGCCGCCGGGCACGTTGATGCCGCTGATATTGGAAGCGGCCGGAACCTGCAGATTCAGATTGGAAACCATAATCAGCGGGACCTTGACCCTGACAACCGCCCGGTAGAGTATTTCCTTAATGGCTCTGGGACAGGCATCCGCGTCGACATATAAGCGCATGAACCGACGGCACCCCCTTTCCTCCGAATAGGCATGGTTTAGATACATATATATAACCCATACGAACCTCAAGTAAACCAATTATTACCGGTCAAGAAGCGAAGATTGTCGACGGAGATCAATTTGAGCGCATTATAGGGTTCAGATTTTCACGGACTGTTGCCCAAAATAGTCATAGTTCACAGTTTTTAATAATGTTATAATGCTGCAATATTAATCATGATATTCGGAGTCAATAATCTGCGTAAGGAGCGTGTATTGATGGCAAATGAAGACCTGTCTAAATTAAAGATAGACAAGACTGCCGAAGTCTATAGGCCGCAGAAGAAGCGTAAGGTGTTCTATTGGATAGCCGGGGGAATTGTCCTTGCGCTTGCACTGATCCTTTTTGCAAAAGGGGTTTTTACGCCCGCTGTTGAGGTAGAGCCGGCAAATGTAACACAGATATATCCGTCACAGACATTTACCCTTCTCAATGCCAGCGGGTATGTTGTAGCCCAGCGGAAGGCTGCCGTTGCTTCAAAGGTAACCGGACGTCTCGTATCGCTGACAGTAGAAGAAGGCAACAGAGTAAAAAAGGGAGAGATTATCGCCCGTCTTGAAAACGATGACGTTATCGCGGCGCGCAGCCAGGCGGAAGCAAATCTGAATGCGGTACGATATAACCTTGAACAGGCAAAGGCGGAACTGAATGACGCCACGGTCTCTTTCGAACGATACAAGAATCTGATAGAGCAGGGGTTTGTTTCAAAGGCCGACTATGACGCTTCGGATGCACGGTACAGAAAGGCAGCCGCTGCGGTTGCAGGAGCTGAGGCAGCGGTCAAGGCAGGTAAGGCGGCCCTTCAGAGCGCAAATGTCGCGGTCGAATATACTTTTATACGTGCCCCGTTTGATGCGGTGGTTTTGACAAAAAATGCGGATATCGGAGATATCATCACTCCCATAGGCGCTGCTGCCGATGCCAAGGCGGCTGTAGTAACCATTGCCGATATGGAGTCGCTCCTGGTGGAAGTCGATGTATCGGAATCGAACCTTCAGATGGTAACGACGGGGCAGCCGTGCGAAATACAGCTTGATGCCCTGCCTGATTCACGATTTCGCGGGGTCGTTCATATGATAGTACCCACGGCTGATCGCACGAAAGCGACGATATTGGTGAAAGTCCGTTTTGTTGATAAAGACAGCAGGATATTGCCCGAGATGAGCGCCAAGGCGGCATTTCTTTCACGGGAGATAAGAGACGATGAACAAAAGCCGCGTACCGCTCTTAATCCCGCTGCCGTAATAGACCGGAAAGGCAAGGCCTCGGTTTTTCTTATCAAAGAGAACCGGGCGATTGAGATGCCGGTGACATTGGGTGAAAAGCTCGGTGATATGGTGGAGGTTCTGGGCGGCGTGAAGGCGGGGGACAGGGTTGTGCTGAGACCGCTGGATAAGGTTAAAAACGGCTCGAGGATAAAAATCGCGGAAAAGTAATGGACGACAGATCTCCGATTGTAGAAATAAGGAAGCTTTCCAAGTCATATCGCCGCGGCAACCAGATTATCTCCGTTTTAAATGAGATATCTCTGGATATCAGCCGGGGAGAATTCATGGCCCTGATGGGGCCGTCAGGATCCGGAAAGACGACCCTGTTGAATCTGATAGCCGGGATAGACCGGCCGGACAGCGGAACGATAACGGTAGGCGGTATCGACATTACTGCCCTTTCCGAAACCGAACTTGCCCGCTGGCGCGCTTCAAGCGTCGGCTTTATATTCCAGTTTTACAACCTGATCCCTGTTCTTACCGCTTTTGAGAATGTTGAACTGCCTCTGCTCCTGACCGGACTTTCGAGAAAGGATCGGAGAGCACATGTTGATATGGCCCTGCGAGTGGTGAATCTTTCGGACAGGATGGACCACTATCCGGGGCAGCTCTCAGGCGGACAGCAACAGCGTGTTGCCATCGCACGTGCTGTCGTCACCGATCCGATGATTCTGGTCGCAGATGAGCCGACCGGCGACCTGGACCGCGTTTCAGCAGAAGAGATACTTGAATTGATGGAACGTCTCGTTCATGAACTCGGCAAGACCATTATCATGGTCACCCATGACCCCAGGGCAGCCAAGAAGGCCCATGTTATCCAGCACCTGGATAAAGGCGTTTTGAATGCGCATCCTCAAGCTGATTTTTAAAAATGCATTCCGGCATAAACTCCGCACCTTTCTGACCGTCCTCGGCGTCACTATTGCCATTCTCGCGTTCGGTCTCTTGCGTACCGTGATAAGCGCCTGGTACGCGGGTGTTGAGGCCTCTTCTGCCAGCCGCCTTGTGACGAGAAATTCTGTATCGCTTATTTTTCCTCTTCCTGTTTCGTACAAGGAGAAGATTCGCCAGATCGAAGGCGTGAAGGTGGTCTCTTTCGGCAACTGGTTCGGCGGTATCTACATAGACGAAAAAAACTTCTTTGCAAATTATGCCGTAGAACCCCAGACATATCTTCAACTGTATCCTGAATTTGTTATTCCTGAGGGACAGAGGGCCGCTTTTTTCCGTGACAGGAAATCAGCCGTTGCCGGATACAAGCTGGCCGCTAAATATGGCTGGAAGGTCGGCGATATGATAACCCTTAAAGGGACTATCTTCCCCGGCAACTGGGATTTTGTTTTACGAAGTATCTACAAGGGGAGAGACGAGACAGTGGATGAGACCGCTTTTTTCTTCCACTGGGACTATCTCAACGAAACGTTGAAGCAAAAGGCCCCCGGCCGGGCGGATCAGGTAGGTTTCTACATGATCGGGGTAACCGACCCGAACCTGGCTGCCGATGTGGCTGCGGAAATCGATAAAACATTCAAGAACTCCATTGCGGAGACATTGACTGAAACAGAAAAATCATTCCAGCTCGGCTTTATCTCGATGTCCGAGGCGATAGTCGTCGCCATTCAGTTGGTCTCCTTCGTGATAATCATCATTATTATGGCGGTTGTCGCCAACACTATGGCAATGACCGCCCGGGAGAGAATCGGTGAATACGCCGTCTTCAAGACGCTCGGCTTCGGTAGTTTCTACATTTCAGCCTTGATATTCGGTGAATCCATGTTTGTCACAACGATAGGGGCTGCCATAGGTATTATACTCACTTTCCCGGCGGCAGAAATTTTCAGCAAGAAATTGAGCACATTCTTCCCTGTATTCAATGTTGCCACGGAAACCATTTATATGGATATCTTAGCGGCTTTCCTGGTGGCGTCAGTCGCGGCAATCTTTCCGGCCTGGCGTGCCGTCAATATCCGCATAGCTGACGGACTGAGGAGGATAGGGTAGGTGAAAATACCCTTTTCATACAGTTTCCGTAATCTCCGGACACGCCGCCTTACCACCGTTCTTACCATAGCGGGCATGGCCCTTGTTGTTTTTGTATTCTCAGCGATTCTCATGCTTGCCGAGGGGCTGCAAAAGACCCTGGTGGATACCGGTTCATATGACAACGCGGTGATAATCCGCAAGGCGGCGGGATCGGAGGTGCAGAGCGGGGTGGAGCGTCCGCAGGCTTCTATAATAGAAACGCAGCCGGAGGTGGCGATAGGCGCGGACGGCAAACGTCTGCTGGTAAAGGAATTGGTTGTCCTTATCGTTCTCCCTAAACGCGGAAGTGATAATCCGGCCAATGTCGTCATAAGGGGAATTTCCGAGAGTTCAATGCTTCTCCGGCCACAGGTAAGATTGGCAGAAGGGCGCATGCCGAATCCGGGCTCTTCAGAGATAATCGCCGGACAGAGTGTAGCGAAAAGGTTTAAGGGAGGAGGCATCGGAGAGACACTCCGCTTCGGCATGAGGGACTGGAGTGTTGTGGGAATATTTGACGCCGGGAATACCGGCTACGCCTCAGAGATATGGGGAGATGTGGATCAACTCATGCAGGCCTTCCGGCGTCCTGTCTATTCTTCGATCCTGTTCAGGCTGCGTGATTCTTCGGAATTTGAAAAATTCAAAACACGCATCGAAAGCGACCCCCGGCTCACGCTCGAGGCCTTGCGTGAGACACGTTACTATGAAAAACAGTCGGAGATGATGGCAAAATTTCTCCGTATCCTCGGCATTACTCTGACGCTGATATTTTCTCTTGGCGCCATTATCGGCGCGATGATTACCATGTATGCCGCGGTTGCCAACAGAACCGATGAAATCGGCACCATGCGCGCACTCGGTTTCCAGAGACGGAGTATTCTGGTAACCTTTGTCATGGAATCACTGCTCCTCGGATTTATCGGGGGTTTTATCGGACTGTTTTTCGCCTCTTTTTTACAGCTTTTCACCATTTCTACCATGAACTTCCAGACTTTTTCTGAGCTTGCCTTTTCATTTTCGCTAACCTTCGGGATCATTTATAAGGCTATGACCTTTGCGCTGATAATGGGCCTTGTAGGCGGTGTTCTTCCAGCAGTCAGGGCAGCGAGGATGAGTATTGTGGAGTCATTGAGGGCAAGCTGATTAACACTGCGCGCCAAGAGCTGACAAGGCCTGCCCGGCCAGGTCGCTTACCCGGCGGACGGTCAGCTCATTATCCAGGTAAAGAGCGATTTCGGCATTATCTGCCAGAAGACTTTCGAGCAGCGAACGAGCCGTTTCCGCTCGAAGCAGACCCATAGTCCATACGGCCAGTCCCCTGACCGTGTCATCTTTGGATTCCAGATAAGGCAGGAGGTGGGGGATACAATTCTGTATTAAGTCCGGTCTCGCCTGGGCCAGCCTTCCCAATGCCCATACGGCGCCGCGTTGCAGTAATTCATGCTCCAGGAAATTTCCGTCCAGCCTGACATAGGATACCAGGATATGGGCATATTCTCTGGCCAGACCGTCGTGGCGGGCCATGATCTCGGCCATGGCCTCAGGAGCGCCCCAGCCGATACCCCCGGATTCGTCATTCAAACTCCACATTAAACGCCGCATTATGACGCGGGCTCCTTCCATGTCCTTTGCGGCCAGGCGGGCGACAACCACCCCCATAGCCGTAACGGCGCGCCATCTTACGACCGGGTCAGTGGCGGACAGGAAGGAAAAGAGAGGGTTTATTACCTGGCGGGCCGGTAAGCGGCAAAGCTCATCAAGCGCCGGGTTAAGATCGGTAGAGGCGAGGAGTTCCATAAGCCGACGCTTGAGATCTCTGCCTTTTTGTTTTGTAGTATCCACAGCGCTACCTACGGTTAACATCTATCCTACTGCTTTTTAAATTGGTCCTTTGTAGCCCCGCAGACCGGGCAGGTCCAGTCATCGGGGAGGTCTTTAAAATCTGGTTCTTTAACATCCCGATAATCTGCGTTCATCTGCGGCCAAAATTGGAACGCATCCATGATCTCCTCAGGCGCAGAGAGTTCCCCACCACGGAGACCGAACTCATGGCCATGGCCGCAGCCGCAAACACAGGATTCAAGAGTATTCCAAAGAAGGGATACAAAATCCCGGCTGCGATGGGGATCCCGAGGCTATTGTAGAAAAATGCCCAGAAGAGGTTCTGTTTGATTACCTTCATGGTCTGGGATGACAGCTTGATGGCCGTGGGCACCAGCCGCAGGTCGTCAGTGATGAGCGTGATGTCGCTGGCCTCTATGGCCACATCCGTCCCGGCGCCGATGGCAATCCCGATGTCTGCTGTAGTCAGGGCCGGGGCATCGTTGATGCCGTCTCCAACCATGGCTACTACCTGGCCTTGCTCCTGCAAACGCCGTATCTCTCTGGCTTTGTCGGCAGGCAGTATCTCGGCCATAACCTGATCGATGCCCACGGCCCGGCCTATGGCGCGGGCGGTCTTCTCATTATCTCCGGTAATCATGGCCACATGCAGCCCCATGCGCTTAAGGGCCGAAACCGTATCCCGGGCAGATTCCCTGGGGACATCGGAAAGGGCAATAAGGCCGGCCGCCGTTCTTTCTTCAACCACAAAAACACAGGTCTTTCCCTCGCCGGCGAGCCTTTTGGCGTCCTGATCCAGGCCTTGCATCGCTACTCGCTCTTTCTCCATGAGTCGAAGGTTCCCAAGGGATACCTTCTTGCCGTTAAAGGTGGCTTTAGCCCCGAGACCGGAGAGGGCCTCGAAGTCATGGACAGGGTAGGGGGACACCTCTTCCCGCCGACTTCTTTCCACGATGGCCTGGGCGAGAGGATGTTCGGAGAGGGCCTCAATGGATACCGCGATCCGGAGAACGTCTTTTGGTTGCAGGTCCCCTGCCGGTAGTATATCCGTGACCTCCGGCTCTCCCTTGGTCAATGTCCCTGTCTTGTCAAAGACAATCGTTGTAAGTTTGTACGCCTTTTCCAGGCTTTCGCCGCCCTTGAACAGGATGCCGTTTTCAGCCCCTAAGCCGGTTCCGACCATGACCGCCGTGGGTGTAGCCAGGCCCATGGCACAGGGGCAGGCAATGATCAGGACGGATACAAAATTCAGGAGAGCGCGGCTAAGGATTGGTTCCGGGACAAGAAAGTACCAGATAATAAAGGTGAGCACGGCTATAGTGAATACCACCGGGACAAAGACAGAGGCCACCTTATCTGCGAAGCGCTGGATGGGCGCTTTAGACCCCTGAGCCTCTTCGACCAATCGGATGATCTGGGCCAGGGCAGTCTCCGCGCCTACTTTAGTGGCTTTGAAGGTGAAGCTCCCGCTCTTGTTCAACGTGCCGGCAAATACTTCGCTCCCGGCCTGCTTGGTCACAGGCAGGCTTTCTCCGGTAAGCATGGATTCGTCCACCCCGGAGGCCCCGGAGATAACCATGCCGTCCGTGGCGATCTTTTCTCCCGGCCGCACCAGGACAATATCCTCTTTCACGAGGGCCTCAATAGGGATGTCCATCTCCTTGTCATCCCGGATAACACGGGCCGTCTTTGGCTTAAGCCCCATCAGCTTCTTTATAGCGGCAGAAGTCTTTCCTTTGGCCCGGGCTTCCAGAAAGCGGCCCAGGATAACCAGAGTAATAATCATGGCTGCGCCGTCAAAATAGATATGTGGCGCGATACCGGCACGCGTAAAAAAATCAGGCCAGAATGTAGCCACGGCAGAATAGAGGTAGGCGGATAGGGTGCCCACGGCCACCAGGGTATTCATATCCGTTGTTTTTTGTCTGGCGGCCTTGAGGGCGCCCACATAAAAGCGGCTTCCTACCCAGAACATCACCGGCGTGGCAAGGATAAGGAGAGAAAAGAGCATGGTCTGTCTGGGGATGGATTGAAGGAAAGGGAACCAATGTTGCATGGAACCCGCATGGATAAGGATGCTGAGAACCACGCCCACGTATAATTTTACCTTGAGTTCTTTTATCTCCTTTTTCCGGGCCGCCTCGGCCGGGTCTTCAGATATCTCACCCAGGACACCTAAGAACTCGTATCCTGTGTCAGAGAGTATTTTTCTTAGTTCTTCTACTCCGGACCATTCCGGGCTGTGGGTTAAGGTAGCCCGTGCTGTGGCCAAGTTCACATTTGCTTCTGTGACGCCATGGGCTGATTTCAAGGCTGATTCTACACGCCGTACGCAGGCGGCGCAGGTCATTCCGCCCACAGAAATAGTGGTCTTTTCGTCGCCGCTCTTGTCTTTGGTATGGACCATGACTTGGTCAGCCAACCTCGTACCCCGCTTTTTTTATCTGCTCTTTAATCATGCTTACGTCGACTGGTTTCTCTTCAATAAAAGTAGCTTCACCCTTAGCCAGATCGACTTTGACATTCTTAATGCCTTCGATGCTGTTCAATACCTTGGATACAGCTCTTACACAGTGATCGCAGGACATGCCTTTTATCTTGATCGTGGTCATAATCTCGTCTCCTCCTGCATCTATATAGATAACACTGTTTAATACCTGTAAGGTCGGGTGGTACCGGTTCGCATTGGCGTTGCCACCTTTTCGAAAGCCAACACCAAGGTCTGTCGCCTTAGATTTTTGAGCCTTTAATTTAATCTTAAAGCAAGCTTGTGCCTTTTTTCAACTCCTTTCCTGTTTTTTCCATCCCCATCACTTCTAAATGACAACAAAACGATGTCCCTGTGTGGACTTCAGACAATTAACTACCCCGCAGCAAGCTGCGTAGAATTTAACCCAATAACTCACGAAAGTCTGTGTAATCTGCGTAATCTGTGGATTAAAAAGAGGTGGGGAAAACATTTTTCTAGAAATGGAAACGATTTTCCACTGAGTGGGTATTTTGGTTCTCTTTTTCTATTGTCTTGACGCTCCTTCGCTATCCCGGTAAAAATATAACCATCGGATATAACGGATATTTTTCTTGTTTAAGATTATCCCTCAGGTTACGGCACAGATTTTGCTTTTGTCTGGCAAGACAGGATAGAAAGAAATGGCTTCAGCTCATAAATTAAAGAGTTAGCCCGAAAATGCCGATAAAAACAATAAGCTAGAGTGCGGAAGTTTGGTCTCTGGCTAGTGTATTTTGCCCAATTTTACTAGACAATGAAACTTACATGTGCTACGAGAACAAAAGAAAAAATTCTGCCATTAAAAGTTGGGTATGAAAATTTAGTTCCACTTCGGAATAGAAGTGTACGGGAACATGGGAAATGGTAAGTAATCCAGCACCGCGGGCTACTCTAAGAATACCTCTTCAGGGGATAACTATCCTGTCAGCTACGCTGGTTATTTTCTTGATACTGTCCATTCCGGTGACCTCTCTTGCCGCAATTACCGGTCCCTGTGTCAACTGCCATACCATGCACAACAGCCAGAACGGAACCGCTGTGGTCGCCGGTGGGCCTTATGCGTCTCTTCTCGTGGGCGACTGTGTGGGCTGCCATTCAGCCGCCGGTCAGGCCACGGGGATCAATGCCGTCACCGGGGCACCCATTGTGTACAATACCAGTGGCGCGCCTACCTATGGAGCCGGTAACCAGGGCCTGGCCGGAGGCAATTTCTACTGGGTAGCCCAGGGTGATGATACGAAGGGACATAACGTTTTTGCGGCTAATCCGGATGACAATTTAAGCGTGGCGCCGGGAGCGGTAACAAGCAGCTGCGGGGCGCAATGCTGTCACAACAACTTAGACGGAACGAACACAATGTTCGGCACCAGGCAGGGTTGCACCAAATGCCACATGATGGGAAATGCCGCCGGTCCCAAGGGTTACCATCACAAAGACGATACGGGCCCTATAGTCGACAGTGCAGACGAAGGCTGGTATCGCTTCCTTGACGGCCATATGAGTGGTGCCGGCTCCGGGGTTTCGGGGATTGAAGACAGCAACTGGCAATACACGTCCGCTGCCAACGATCACAACGAATACCTCGGCTATTCCGGGACAAAAGACTCGGCAGCCAATTTTTCTGCCTTGGGCAACACCATGACGGGTTTTTGTTGCGGTTGCCACGGCAACTTCCACATCGAACAGAGCGGCAGCGTCTGGCAGAGACATCCCTCGGATGCGGTCATACCAAATTCCGGTGAGTATGCCACGGCTTTTGATGCTGCCGGTGGCGTGGGGACGTATGCCCCCAATGTTCCCGTAGCGCGCCCCAGCCTGGCTGGATGGACCGAGGCCAGCGCCAACGTAACATTGGGCACAGATCTGGTCATGTGTCTGTCCTGCCACAAGCCACATGGAAGCCCCTATTCAGACATGCTCAGGTGGGATTACAGCGAGATGATCGCAGGCGATGACAGTAAATCGGGTGGGTGTTTCACCTGCCATACACAGAAAAACGACTGATCTAACCTATTTTCTCTTCAAAATCCCCTTTATTGCCCCAGCCGTTTCTCTACCTCCTGTATTTTTCTCTCAGCCGCCGGGATAACGCGCCGATCGTTGTAAATGCCTTTTCCACTGTTTTTTCCACATCCGGGTTGACAAGACAGCAGGTGGCCGGGGAGAGCATACTTCGGGACAGAAGAAATTCGCGGTCGATACCGGCCTTAACGAGGGCAGTCCATAATTCAGCGAGGCGTGCCTCAAGCGAATCAAGGCCCTCTCTTTCAAACGGTTCGACATTAGTCGGTACCATCCCCCAGACAATGACCCCGCCGCGTTCCAGGAACTTACGGATAGACCGGGCATAAGACACAAAGACTTCTCCGTTGGAGTAGGTGTCCAGAGACAACACGTCCATATCCAGACCTAATAAGAAGTCCCAATCCGGGTTGCCGCAAAGATGGACGCCACGGGGTCTTTCCATCATGGAGAAAAAGGTCTCCATATCTTTTTTTGCCGCCACATCTCCATAGCCGGCCATACCGCTGAATATAAACTGTAGCCCCGGCTCGTCCACAAACATGAAGGCATTGGCATTTAATTTTTTGAGGCGGTTCAACTGGGCGTTTATCCGCTTGGCCAGTATCTCAAGCATAAGCGGGCGGATGGTGTCGTTAAACAGGATAGGGCGGTTGTCCTGATCCAGTACGTTTAACCCGAAACTGATCGGGCCTTCGAGTTGCCCCCGTATGGCCGGACGATCTGACAGATCCAGGGCCAGGAAACGGCTATAGACCTGTGAATAGGTATCGCTGATATCGAAATATTCCGGCTCATCGAAATGGGCTATGGCCCCCTCAAACTCACTTACAAATTTTTCCATAGAAAAACGAAGGGTGCGCCTTCCCAGATCAAGCACGATACCCGGGAAGTGCTCTGAGGCCTGGACGTACATGTCTTCATAGTAGCTCAGGCGGGGAAGTTGAGGCCAGAAGGGCACGTCTAAAGACAGGGCCATCTGAAGGGCCCGATCCACATCTTTATGCGGCATAACCGCCATAGCAGTAGTGAGCAGGTTACCGGGGATAGGCACGGTTTAGTTTTTCCAGCTCCTGGATGAGGACCCCGAGGTCCGGCCTTTGGTTGATATCATGTACGTCTATATAGCGAATGGCGCCCTTTTTATCGATTATAAATAAGGCCCTTTCCGAGACCCCGTCAGAACGCAGCACACCATAACTGTTTGCTACTGCCCCATGGGGCCAGAAATCAGAAAGAACCGGGAACCATAGCTCCCCCATCTGTCTGGTCCAGGCATAGAGCGTAGGTATATTGTCTACAGTAATCCCTATAATTACGGCATCGTTTTGGTCAAAAATATCCTTTACGATGTTGTACCCGGGCCATTGGTCTGAACAGACCGGTGTCCAGGCCGCAGGAACGAATGAGATGACCACGTGCTTTTTCCCCCGGTAATGGCTAAGTGATACCTTTCCTCCGGAGACGGCCGGCAGGGTAAAGTCAGGGGCAGGGTCGCCCACCTTAAGTTTGGGCACGCTGTCCCGCGGCTTTAAGTCTCCGACCTGGTAAATATTCTCCCTGTACACATCTGAGAGCCCGTAGGCCGGCGAGATAAACGAAAATAGGGTAAATCCAATTACGAGTATGAACCAGGTCCCTTTTTTACCGGACATATTAATCCTCCTACTGCAAGCCGGATAATTTAAGCATCATCTCCAGGAATTCGTCGGCCTTTTCAACCCCGCCAAGTTTAGAATAGAAGACCCGGTACGTGCCGTCTTTATTGTTTTTGATCCCAATGAAATAAGGAGTTCTGACTTCACCCAGGGCCTTGTGGACAGAATAATCACTATCTGCGAAAAGGGGAAAGGATATGTCATATTTTTTTCTGAATATTTCGACTTCGTAAGAAGAATTCCCCGCCCCGATGCCAATTAATTTGATCTTGTCTTTAACATATGGATTATCTTCAATAATCCGATATAGTTTATTTACTTCGGGGGCATTTTTTTGACAGTGCGGGCAATACATACTGAAGACTTCAACAATTACAACCGGGGCCTTGATTTGTGAGATATTGAAATGCCCTGTCCCGGAGAGTCCCAAATAACTCTTTTCGTGAGGGCGTTGCGGTACCGGGAGTTTGATCGCTGCCGGGGTATCGTCTCTTATCGACGGGGCACTGGCCGCTCGCGCCGGATGATCGAATATTGGAAAAAAGACAACAAAGATTCCCAGGTATATCAAGATCTTTTTTATCATCTTGTCCTCCAGCCAACGTCCTATGGCCACTCCCTTTCCCTGTGGCGGTAGGCAGTATGGGGGCGACCTGGATTATTTTCTTGTTATAAAAATTATTGCACAGATGATTAGAAATTGGCAAGCATTCTCATTCTGAAAACAAAAGCGGGAGGCGGTCCGCCACTGCAAATCCTTCACGGGTAGGTAAGGCCCGGTTTTGTAGGACCCTTACCAATCCTGATTCTTGTAGCCGGGACAAAATCCGGTCTGCTCGGGGGCTGCTATTATGAAGGGTTTCCATAGACACCCCGTCCCTGGTTCGGAAGCCCAGGTAAAGCGCCTCCAGTCTGAGCTGTTCCGTAGAAAGTGTCTCGGTCCCATCAACCGGTGGCTTTCCTTCTGCGAGCGCCCGGCAATACTTGCGGATGGACCTGTAATCCCACCAGCGGACGCCGTCCTGAAATGAATGGGCAGAAGGGCCAAGCCCCAGGTAGGGGACGTGCTGCCAGTATTTCCGGTTGTGCCGGGAAAAGAATGCCTCGCTCCTCGCAAAATTAGAGATTTCGTAATGTAGATATCCGTGCTCCTCAAGGAACCTGGAGGTAAGAAGGAAGAAATCCCTTTCTTTCTCTTCTTCCAGGGGTTTGATCCGGCCCTCTGCCAGCATTTTGCCAAAGGGTGTCCCCTCTTCGGGCGTCATCTGATAGCAGGAGAGGTGTTCCGGTTCAAAAGCAAGGGCGTGTTTCATGGTCTGCATCCAGTCTGCCTCAGTCTGGCCGGCAAATCCATACATCAGGTCCACTCCTGCATTGGTAAAGCCGGAGGCCCTGATCCACTCCAGCGCCTTGTCCGTCTGCCGGGCAGTGTGTCTCCGGCCCAGGTATTGAAGCTCCCGGTCATCGAAAGACTGGGCGCCGAGGCTGATGCGGTTTACTCCCAGATCCCGCAGGAGCGTCAGCTTTTCCAGGGTGACGTCGTCGGGATTGGCCTCTATGGTTATCTCTGTATCGGGTGAGAAGGTAAAATGCCGGAAAAGGCCATCCATAAAGGTGGCGAGTTCATGCCCGGCGAGCAAGGTCGGGGTGCCGCCTCCCAGATAGAGGGAATCAAAGGCGGTAAAGCGGTCTTTATAGATAAGGGCCTCTCTGTGCAACCCATACATCCATTCAGAGA
Source organism: Thermodesulfobacteriota bacterium (assembly GCA_031082315.1). Taxonomy (NCBI): domain Bacteria; kingdom Pseudomonadati; phylum Thermodesulfobacteriota; species Thermodesulfobacteriota bacterium. The sequence continues at coordinate 472 of JAVHLC010000020.1, read as the reverse complement.
CAAGAGAAAGGGAGGTCACCGAATAAAAATCGCAATAGGGGCACTTTGTCCGGCAAAATGGGACGTGGATATAGAGACCGGGATTTTTGCTGTCACTCATAATCAAATTGTCTAATAGTGCTCATCCGGAAACTCTGTTTCCGGCTTCACGCTTTCAGCTATCAGCACTCAGCTGTCAGCAAAAATCTAAGACAAACAACACATTAAGCTGAACACTGATAGCTCATCCGGGATGTCGGGGTTTCCGGATGAAGACTAAATAACATTTTACCACGATGGAAAAGGCCGGGGAAGAGGCGAAATGGGCGCGTGGATATAAGATCAACCCAGATCCGCCGTCTAATTTAGCTATCAAGATTAAAATCAGTAGGTTATGGAATATTTCTGATCACCGGCAAGATATTAGACGCAAGGCGCCGAGGAGCGACGACTGAGCAACTGTGTTTTTTGTCAAGCGGTTTTTAAGCATGGT
>JAVHLC010000019.1 GCA_031082315.1 Thermodesulfobacteriota bacterium | reverse complement strand
TGCCACGGCAGTCGTTCAACGGTATAGAAGCCGATGGATAATTGAGACACTCTTTCAGGACCTGAAACAGCATTGTGGTTTCTCTCATTATCAGGGCAGGTCGCTTGAGGGCGCATATCGTCACTTTGCTCTCTGCTTCGTTGCCCTTATCATACTTGATGTTATGAGGAAGAAGGATGGTAAAAGCCTGAGGGAAGAAAAGACCAGGCTGAGCAGTACGTTCTTTATCGTTGATGAAACTGGTCATTACCATCCGGCTGTTCTCCAATCTGCGACGGAGGAAGAGTTTGTGAGCCTGAAAACAGTGACAAATGCTGTGAGAGAGCAGGTTCGTGATTCATTGCCTCCCGATTACAATATACTTTTGAAATTGGCTGCGTAACTCGTGCTCATAAGCTATTGCTTGAGGCGTCTCCTTCAGTGCAATCTCTGCGGGAACTTCGGACAGCCAATAGTAGCTCGCCATCAGCGCGAACCTTTTCTCTCCATAAATAGAAGCTTTCCCTTTCAGCTTCAGGTCCTTACGGTAAGTGGAGGTCCCCCCTAAGGTTCTCCCTGAGCGTTGAAATGTCTCGGTTACTTCGATTTGGACAATCTGCTCTACGTCCTTCTCCTGCGGAGTTCCAGGCATGAGTATGCTGAATCCGCCTTCCGCAGAAGAGTATTTCGACCAGACTCTCTGCCGGGCGCACCCGCAGTGGCACAATAACAGCACCGCAGCCAAAGCCTGAATACAAAGCGATTTTATACGGGAAAAGTCATGAAACTCCGCATCCCTCCTCTCTGAAATCTACGATATGCGAATGGATGCCTCCCCTCAAGTATACCAGAAATATCCAGGCCCCTGAAGGGGTGCCGGGCAATTTCTTAAGACAGCCTTAACAGAAAATTTCAGATATCTTCATAAAACCGCCGATGATTGCAACATCATGGTGATATCATGAATGCAGAGAGGCAATCATATCAGGCAGGGAGGGACATCATGGATATATGGCTGAACGCGGGCGACAGAAGCTTCCCCCGGGGGATCATTCCCGAGAAGGTGACAGAGAGGGCGGGAAATGCGGTACGCAGTGAGGATTCATCGATGGAGAGAGGGGTGCTGAGCAGAGATGAGTTTTCTCCGAGCAATGAGGCGGCAGATGCCATGGCGGCGCGCTCCGGGTGCCCGTCCGAAGGGACCTCCGGGGGCAGTCTGCTGGGTATCCAGGGAAATCCGCCAGCAGTGACGGACTTTACTCACAATTCAGAACTCCATAAATCAAAAATCTACATTGTTGGAGAAACATCAACGTACAGGCATCAGAAGCTCTGCATGCCGGGTATTGGCAAGTGCGTGGGCTTCGAGCCCGATAAAGAGCAGGCCAGGCCGATATTACCTGGTTTTCCTGTGATAAGCTCCCCGGGCAGAGTGACTGCCGGGGATATGCCGTCAAGTGGCGTTATCCTGAAGACCCTTGAGGCGACCCCGGAGCAGCAGAAGAAATTCTGGGAGAGCGAGGTGGCCGGGCGGCTCAAAGGCAAGGCGCCCCATTACAACGCCTTCACCAATAATTGCATCGACTGGGTGAACAACCTCTTCAGAGAGGCTGAAGCGTCGATCCCGTCAGGCAGCATATCATCCAGGTAATCCAGGGATACCTACCCCTCAGCAGAGACGGTAAGGCGTCGGGCCTATCTGATTTCTCAATGGAGGTGACAGGCCTGTGAACAGGAGAATCGAGCACTTCCCGTACAACGAATCCCCTTTTTACGCCGTCCTCGGTCAAATCGGCAGGATCGCGGAGGAAGAGTGCTTTTCAATCCAGTGGTTTCTGGAAGCGATGGGGACCGTCAAGGAAATGATACAGAGCAACCTGGCCATCATTGAAGGAAGCCGTCACCGCCGTCTGACACCGCGTGAGGCGAAGATGGAAGATGCGCTCCTTGGCTTTCTCCTTGCGGCAGAGATGCTTACCGCTCTCAATCTCGATGAGTTTTACGATGCACTGCAGAAATCCGAGATTATGTACACTTCTGCCGAGATCCTGCCCGGGTGAGCATTGCATTCCAGACCGCAATGCCTCTGGGAGTGCGCATTGCATCTCCTCAGTGAAAGTAGAGCGCCGGATGCCCTGTATTTAATGCTGTACGGCAAGGGTGATCCGAATTCACCGGCCTTTCAGGCTGCTTTCAATGTGCTCTTTGGAACAGCCTCTACGATAAAATTTTCCCTTAAAAAGCCGGGCATGGCCGGCATGCATGTCCCGGGGCTCAAAAATTAGCAGCTGTCCCTGTTTTTCCCTGCGCCAAATTGTTACAATTTCTTTTGACACTCCTAAGACTTTCTTAACACAGTCTTTACAATAGCCACTCTTTTGGCAATATCAAACCTTTATCATGAGAGCATAAAGGATTACAAAGGAGGTTCGAAAGATGGATAAGGTCAGTCTGATGGGAAGCACTTACGTGAAGGCGGGAAATTACGGAATGCAAGGCACCCGGCCCGGCGTGTCGCCCGGCGACATCGGTCCGAACGGGCAGCAGGGGCCCCAGAAGCCCGGTGATCCTGACCCCATAGGCCACCCCAACGGCCCTGACAGTGTAAGCCTGAGCAGTGAGGCCAGCTCCATGGGAACACCGGACGTCAGTTACGGCGACATCGGCCCGAACGGGCAGCAGGGACCCCAGAAGCCCGGTGATCCCGACCCCATAGGCCACCCCAACGGCCCGGGGAGCTCAGGCTCCTCCTTCATGACCACTCTCGAGGAGCTGTTCCGGAAGCTTTTCTCAAATCAATAAAAAGGGCAGAGCCGCAGGGAGTGAAGCGTTCCTGGCAAGGGAGGGGAATCCCCCTCCTTTTTGCCTTGAATGTGGTATAATATGACCATTGATTCTTATGCGGGGGCTTATTACCATGGCAGGAGACAGGCTTGTATATATCGCTGAAGATGAGGTGGAGATTGCCGACATGGTGGTGAGGTATCTCGAAAAGGAGGGCTTTGAGGCAAAAGCCTTCTACCGCGGTGACAGGGCCCTCGAGGAGATTCTGAGGCAGCCTCCCGATCTTGCCATTATCGATGTGATGATGCCGGGCATGAACGGGCTTGATCTCACCAGGGAGATAAGGAAGCTCCACCTTTTCCCCATAATCTTTCTCACCTCGCGGAAAGACGAGGTTGACAGGATACTGGGACTTGAAATGGGGGCCGATGACTATGTCACGAAGCCCTTCTCTCCCCGGGAGCTTATCACAAGGGTGCGGACCCTGTTCAGGAGAATAGAGTTCACCAGGCAAAGCTTGTCCCGGGAATCAGGGGCCCGGAGCACCGTGGAGTCCCATGGGCTCACCCTTGACCTGTCCCGGCGGAAGCTCTTTTTCGGGAAGGAATCCACCGAGCTCACCGCCATAGAGTTCAGCCTCCTGGAGCATCTCATGAAAGCGCCCGGCAGGGTCTTCACAAGGGACGAGCTCATCGAGGCTGTATGGGGGAAGCGCTCCGCCGATCCCACCCGGTCCCTCGACGTGCACATAAGGAACCTGAGGCAGAAGCTCGAAGCCCTCATGGGAACAGGCGACATGATCCGGGGCATCAGGGGGGTGGGCTATGCCTTCGAGGATTAATCCCCTCCGGTCCATATGGTTCAGGCTGCTCCTCAACTTCATTGCCATCATCATCATCACTGTCGGCATGTTCTGCCTTATAGCAAAATTCAAGCCCCGCGAGACAGGGGGACAGGAGTGGGAAGAGACGCTCCGGTTCAACGGTCCTTATCTGTCCCGCCTGCTCTTTGAGGGTCCTTCGGCCTCCTGGGACCCGGAAAAGCTCTCGGCATCACTCAATGAGTACGGGACTCTGACGGGGATGCATCTCATGGTGGTGGGCCCCGATGGCAGAATCGTGGCTCAGTCCCGCCAGAAAGCCAATTTCGGCTCTCTTCTCGAAGGAGTTCTCAATGAGAAGGTATTGAAAGAGGCCCTCGCGAAGGGGCCGGTGAGCGGCAGCCAGTTCCTTTCCGATGGGCACTATACAGCACTCGTTTCCTATTCGTTCATTCCGCTCTATTCCCGGAAGACGCTCAAGGGCCTTTTTGTCATTGTCTCACCCCATGGTCCGCCCCGGCCCGCCATGGAGAGGCTGAGCCTGCAGCTTCTCCAGGCCCTCGTGATCGTGCTGCTGATTGCCTCACTCGCCGCGCTCCTGCTCTCCTGGAACTTCATCAAGCCGATAAAGGCAATGCAGCAGGCGTCAAGGAAGATGATAGAAGGCGATTTCTCCACGAGGATGAGCATTGAAAGAGACGACGAGCTGGGGGAGCTTGCGAGGGACTTCAATTTCATGGCATTATCGCTGAAAAAGAACATCGAGAGCAGGATGAGGCTCATGGGCGACATATCCCATGAGCTCAATACCCCCATTGCGGCTCTCCGTGTCAATATCGAAGGGATCCTTGACGGCATAGTCACGGGAGAGCGGGAAAAAAGGGCGCTTCTTGAAGGGATGCTGCGCCAGGCTGACCGTATCTCCATCCTCATCGACGACATCCTGGAGATATCAAGGTTCGAGGCCGGCGCGATAAAAATGGTCATCGAGCCCTTCGACCCGGGAGAGCCGGCCCGCATGGTGATTGAATCGTCAGCACCTCTCGTGCGGGAGAGGTGCTCCACCCTGTCTTTCCGCGACGAATCAGGCGGCGCCTACGCCATGGGAGACAGGAACAGAATTCTCCAGGTGGTGCAGAACCTGGTGGACAATGCCCTATTTCATAATCCCGACGGGACTTCCGTCGTCATTTCCGTGGAAAGGCGCGGCGAGTCTCTTGTCTTCTCCGTAGAGGACGACGGCGTGGGGATCCCCCCGGAGGACCGGGAGAGCGTCTTCAAAAGGTTCTACCGGGGAGACCCGGAGCGTGCCCGGAAGTCCCCGGGCTCCGGCCTTGGCCTTGCCATCGCCAGGGAGATCATCGAGGGGCACCAGAGCTCCCTGGCGCTTGAGCCGAAGGAAACAGGAACACGATTCGTGTTCAGGCTCCCCGCCGCTCCCCATGAAGCAGTCGCAGAGCAAATCCCTCTCCCCTGAGCGGCTCAGCCTGCGCCATTCAATGGATGCGCTGAATGAGAATGATGACCTCACGGGCTCTTTTTTGCTAATATGGGTGCATATGTGATCGGTTTAGCATCGTAGCCCTATCATAATAAACTTTCTGCCCATATTTAAATCAATTATCTCTTCCATCAAAGAGTTTATGGAGCGTTCGATGCTCGCAGTAGTTATACCCAAAGCTTTAGTTGCCAACTTTAACAGCTCAGTCACTATAGTAGCAAATATCGCAGCAAAACGTCTGGCTGGAACACGGTGTCTTTGAGATTTAGGAAAAGATTTCCTTATAGCTGCCTGCAATTTTCTTGCCACGATGCAGGTGATAACTGCCGTACAGATAAGAGAAAGAACAACATTTTCATTCCTGGTGTTAAGGATTTTGAGAATATTCGAAAAATTTATCGACGTTTGGCGCTCTTTTCGACCGTCATGCTTGATAAAAGGAAACATAGGGAGGGAAGAAATGAAGAAAATCATGCTGCCGCGAAATGCCGATGAAAGCAAAGCCACAGGGGGGAGAGCAACCTTGTACCTGGGCTCACCTCTGTCGTACAGAAACCACCTTATACTCTCCGAAAAAAGTGTCTTGACAAAGGGGTCCACTTTAGAAAGAGCTTTTGTCGGTGACAAGACTTGCTGGATTTCGGCAAATATTCTTTTATTTACTAAGGGAAAAGCTTTGGTAAGGATAGAGGTAAACCCTCATAATTTAGGTAAGAACTATACGTTGAAAATAGCAGAAAGCATCGTAAAAAAACTATAACTGGTTAAAACCCAACAAAGGAGGCAAAAGTTCCACAGCCTCTCCGCAACACTTCCCCATCGCCATTTCCGCAGCTCCCCTATGAGCTGGCATACCCTTCTCACAAACCCTCGTTTGTGAGAAGGGCTTCCAGTTTTGAGAATATAGTCTGGCTCTCGGATTTTTCAGCTCATTTCTAAAGCCACCCAAAGGGGGTTGAAAATGCTCATAGGATATGCCCGTGTCTCTTCAGATGAACAAAACCTGGACCTGCAGCTCGATACCCTGCGCAAGGCCGGGTGCAAAAAAATCTTCAAAGACAAACTGTCGGGGGCGAAACAGGATCGGCCAGGTCTTGCCGAGGCCCTTCAACATCTCCGCACCCGTGACACCCTTGTGATCTGGAAGCTCGACCGCCTGGGCCGCAGCGTCAAGGGCCTCATAGAGCTCGTGGGAAAGCTCCAGGAAGAAGGGGTGAACTTCCACAGCATCACTGACGGCATCGACACCACCACCCCGGCGGGAAGATTTTTCTTTCACGTGATGGCCTCACTTGCCCAGATGGAGCGGGAGCTTTTGATAGAGCGCACCAGGGCCGGCCTTGCCGCGGCAAAGAGTAGAGGCCGTGTGGGGGGAAGGAAGAGGCTAATGACCGCAGGCAAGGTGGAAGCAGCGAAAAAGCTCATAAACGAGGGCATGCCGCCCCGGGATATCGCCCAGAGCCTCGGGGTCTCGGTTCCCACCCTGTACCGGTGGTGCCCCGCTTCAGAAAGAGCTTAACATATAGCATTACACGAATCTTCCTGACGCACATTTTCGATGAAAATAAATGTATTGACAATGTTACTACATTATAGTAACATAAGCATAGGGAGGCGCCCGTTGAAGATAGAAGACTTTGAATGGGATGACAAAAACGTAGAGCATATCGCCCTTCACAATGTTTTACCGGAAGAAGCTGAAGAGATTTTCATAGACGAGCCTCTTTACAGCAAAACAAGTGAGGGGAAATATCTGGCCCTGGGACAAACACTGGATGGCAGATATTTGTTTGTTGTTTTTGTATTCAAGGACCTCTATACAGTCCGCCCCATTACTGCGCGGAATATGAATCTAAGAGAAGTGAGGGGTTACCGAAAATGGCTAAAGAAGTAGCAAAAAGGAAGATCCCAAAATTCAAATCAGAAGAAGAAGAAATACATTTCTGGGATACGCATAGCCTTGCTGATTACTGGGATGATACAGAGGAAGTGAGGGAGCCAATTCAGGTTTCCGAAGAATTGCGGAAGAAGATTATTAAAAGGCGGGAAAACAAACAGCTTCTCACAATTCGGATAGAAAAGGATCTCATTGAAAAAGCAAAAAAAGTAGCACGCAAAAAGGCCATAGGCTATCAAACTCAGATGAGAATGTGGATTGCTGAAGGCATTCAACGAGAAAAGGCAAACTGATCCAGAGCCCACTCCTTAAAAATCATTGTAAGATTTTATTAGGGGCAACAAGAACGTCGCTGCGATTTCATCCAATAGCATTTAAAAATATTCTCGGTGCCCATAGCCAAGGGATTTTCCAGAAACCCCTCAAATTTCGCCCTATTTTCCCTTGTCCCGGGGAGAAGGTCGCCCTTGAGCAAAGAACTCTCTTCTACCCCTCTGCCATGCTCCAAAATCGTCCCTCATGGTCGCCCAGATGATCCACTCCCCCGGATCACCTCCCGCGCTCCCTCCCCTGGTGACAGTGCCGCAGCTTCTCTCCCGGCCTGCTCACACTGCCACCAGGGCGACAACAAAGCTTTTACGTGTCTTTGTTGGGCGGTCTCCTCGCCCGCCCCCTTTCCCTGGAAAAACCGCCGCCTTGCCGGGGGTAGGCTCGTCGGCCGGATAGGTTGGGCTGGGGATCTGGTTACCTGTTGAGGGCCGGCCTTTGCCTCGCTGTTCGGCGTGACGTAAGCCCTGATAGAGGCTATGCCGCCCCCCCTGCCGCAGTTTCCCCCTTCAGACTACCCCCTCCTTGGCACACCCCCCTTTAATGTATAGGGGCATTAAAGCTGAAGGGGGAACCAGCTCTCAGGGGGGGCTAAAAATCGGCATTCACCCCGCGGCCCCTCTGCCGATTTTTGCACCGAAACAGCGGGCATGCCGAAGGGGCAAAATAACGGGACAGGCCCCTTCAGCACCAGGCCGGCCCTCAACAGCTCCCGGCGCATGCCAGACCTGGTCGCCTCTCCTTACCTCGGCACCCTGATCGTCATCCCTCGACAGAACTGGGCAATGAAAGTGCTGATCTTCTGCCTCACGCCACCTGTGCGCACAGGTGGCGTGAGGCAGGCCAGACACGCCCGCCAGAAACCCGGCTCTGAAAAGAGGCGGCCTGGCCTGCCGGACCCGTTTGCTGTTACTCCATATGCTTCTTTCCAAAGCTCAGTTAAGGGTTGTCTTCACAGTAATGCTTATTTCTTCAGGATCAATATCTTCATCAGTCCATTCGATTGATATCTTTATGTGTTCTGGCGGTTTCTTGTTTTCGAAAACGTCTTTTGCAATATAGACACCGCTGATCTCGCTGTTTCCATTTATCTTATCGCTTATGTATTGATGGCAGCTTCCATAGCTTTGCTTGATATTGCATATTTTATTGTACCGTATGATCTTTCCCATTACTGTTTCCTCCTTTTCCTTATAAGAACGATATTATGGCAGATGTTCTCTCGGTGGAGGATTACAGCCTCATCTTGAGCGTCCATGTTTTTCTGCCTTTCATTTTGTCTGCCCGGATGTGCTGATTCAAACTGCGCCGGGGATAATATGTCAATGCCGCTTCATTTTTCCCCGATGAAACAGTCGCAAGCCTGTCCGTCCGGGCATTCTGATTCTTTATGGGCTGCATAATGCCGCACCTCCTTAAATTTCAGTAAATACTTATGCTCGGGCTGAAAGTCGCAACAGGAAACTAAGGCCTTATGATACGGGTTTTGGAATATCTGTGAGCTCTTTTGTGGCGCCTCAGTGAAGGAGAGTTTTTCGCCCACACTTCTTTCTTCAATTATACCATATTTTGAAGCAGGTGTCAAGCACGAAATGGCTCTACGTAGCCGATATACGTATGTCGCGTCCACTGGAGCCCCGTTAATCGGGGCGCAGTATGTTACGTCGGGTGGGGCTAGGTGGGTGGGGGTATGTAGTTGAATAAGGAGGAAGCAAGTTTAAAAATGGATCGTTTTCTTGACTGAAAAGATATGAGCCCTAGCAACTTCAGAAGCCTCATGACCATGATGATGGCGATAAAATTCCCCATCCGGAACATAAAAAAGGGAACTGCATCGAAGGTTTATCTTTGTTATGTTCCGTCACCACCCTCTTGATAAGCTTCCAAGTGTTGCTGCATTACAAGTTGAATGGTGGCGCTTTGGCCATCCGACATTTTTGGGAGTTCTGCCATTGCGCGGGAGAGCACATCCACGATCAGATCTTCAGAATGTAGGTAGGTATGTACAAGAGTCAAGAGGTAAGAACCATGGATGAGGCGGAAAATATGTTTGTCGCTATGCTTTTCCACTTCAATGTTCGGGCCGGCTCGTCCGCATTTAGAAACGGTGACATTGAAGCCACGATCACGTAATCGACGGATGAGATGGGCTGGATTATAGATCGAGAAAATGATAATTTCGCCTAGAAGAAGCGCTCGTATGTATTGCGACTTCAATGGCCATAGTAACTTTGATTCCATTCCGCGTAATGAGTTGGTCATAGAAATTGCGTTTATTATTATGCAGTTGCTGTTGTCTGGAGATTTGATTTGAGATCTATCAATCGTAAGAGCGACCTTCTCCACTAGCCCCGTAAAGAGCTTTTGGGACGAAAAGCTGCGTTTCGGTCCGAATAGACGCTGAGAAAGTGACTTCCCAGGAGCCTTCATGCCAAAGAGTACCAACCCTTCATGAACTCGAATGCAGGCAGAGCGCTTACTTTGTAGTTGTTTCATTAGTTCGCCCAGTCGATTAACGTGACCATGGTGCGAGAGGCTAATGTGCTTGTCGATACGGTGTGCTTCAAAAGATTTAGCCATTGTTTTAATTTGACGGTCAAGATGTTGTTTTTTTCTATCAGGGAATGTCTCCAAAAATTCCTTTGGCTCTTCTGGTGACTCCATTTTCCCGGTTGTAAAGAGTCTGTCTGTAAAGTCTTCCGACCCTACCATGAAAAGCATTACATTCAACGTCGATTCGGAAGTGCGTTCTGTCTTGATCTCACAAAGACCAACTGCCTTCATTGTCTTCGGGTTGATGAGGCTGGCATCACCAACCCGAAGCAGGCTAGTGATGCCGTGATAAAGTACGAAAAAGTCATTCAACAGTTGTCCCCTCCTGATGAACTCAAGCTCGCCTTGTCCGCCAATGCCGGTAGGGCGGAAGGGTTGTGGAGGAGAAGATAGATGCCTGTCTAACAATGTGCGGGAATTTCTATAGAATATCCAAGCAAATGCATCACCCAATGCATGACCTATGGATATAGCCTCCTTGAGGCTTTCTTGAGCTCGAGCTGTTCGCCGCATCTCTACGAGAAACCATTTTTCATCCAGTAACTTCTTTCTCAGTATCAATTGCTGCCGGCGCTGGGCGAGGGCAAGATGTACTTTATCAATACGGAAGAGCGCCTCAGCTAGGGTTGGCTGAAACTTGAGGAGGTTGGACTCATTGACTCTCAATAGAATAGAGAAACACTTACGGAAGACCGCCTCTGCACTTATAAGCACATTGCGCACTGCCGCATTGGTATGAAGTAAATTGCCTACCATCGCTTCCGCCTCTTTCGAAAAGCCATTGACAATTGGCTAAACAAGCTTGTTCGATAAGAGTTATTCAATGCATTGCCAATTAGGTCCATCCCGAAGTATAAATAGTGGTTTTTAATAGCCCTATTAACTTAACTCCTATTAATTTTTGCTTCAATATAAGCCAAAATCGCCCTCGTAAGATTTATATATAACATCGCCTCTGGCGCATCAATCAACAATTCATTCGGATGTGCGAGCGAACCTCGATTTCGAATTGTATTTAGCCCGTCAATCGCACCAGCAAGAGATCCATATACTTTCCTTGCTTCTACATCATGATTTATCGCTTCTTTGAATTCTATGAATTTTTCTCTGATCACCTTAAATACCTGGGTCAATGACGGATCATCTGGTAATGCCTCGCCTCGATCAACGCATAGTTTTTTCAAATATCCGTGCAACGCAGTATGTGCTCTATCAACTGCATTTCGAGGGCCACTCTGATTAAGGAGGATTTCTGCATCTTTCAATGCCTCATATACGACCTCGCTTGTATGTTCAATCACCGGTGTGTCCACCTGTCCGTCTGCTTCTAGTCTGGCAGCCACAGCCAACAACTCATTGTAAGTCTTGATTTTGTTTCTGGACTCATCATCTGTTGCTTCCTCAGGTGGAGGAAGCATCTCAAAAATGCCTCTAATGATTTTGGCTTGTTGACGTGGTGGTGAGTCTTTTAGTATTTCTATAAATGCAGTTCTCGTTGTATGGCCTCGCGTGCGATATGAAGAAACATCAATATCTAAGCCACAGTATACAGGATAAAATTGATCGTGCTTGTGATAAGTAAAATTATTGAGATATCCGCTATTCGTACCGATGTAATCTTCAACAAGTTTGTTTATTTCACGAGGCGTCATTCTTTAACAATACTCCATTTTGTTATGTTTCTTTTGCCCCTTTTGCCCCTTTTATATTTTCATTTTCGGGCTCATTCTCTTCCAGTTCCCTCTCAATCTGTTCGATTGAGGGAAGCTTACCTTGCAACCGTTTAGGCAGGTATTCCACGAGCTTAGTTCGCCACTCGGCAACACCGATGGGTTTTCTCAAGTCACGCAGAGCGTACTCTACAGTGAGCTTATCTTTCTCCTTACAAAGCAGAAGGCCTATTGTTGGCTGATCGTCTGGGTGGCGCATCAGGTCGTCCACCGCAGAGAGATAGAAATTCATTTTGCCGGCATACTCTGGCTTGAACTCTCCGACTTTGAGATCAATCACCACAAAGCAACGCAACTTGAGGTGATAGAAGAGCAGGTCCAGATAATAGTCCTTTCCGCCTACTTCCAAATATACTTGTCGGCCTACGAAGGCAAATCCCACACCCATTTCAAGCATGAACTTTTGAACATGATCGATCAGTCCTTGCTCCAACTCACGCTCACGGGCGCCCGCAGCGAGAGTCAGGAAATCGAAAAGGTAAGGATCTTTCAATGCCTGTTGGGCAAGATCAGATTGCGGTTGAATCAGAGCAACATTGAAATTTGTGAGCGCCTTCCCTTCACGCTCATAGAGCCGTGACTCAATCTGCGCAGTCAGCACGGCCCGGCTCCAGCCATGTTCAATAGTCTTCTGGGCATACCATAAGCGCACGCGTGGGTCTTTTACTTTTTGAATCAGAATGATGTTCTGACCCCAAGGAATTTCTCTCACAAGTTGTGCGAGTTTTTGTCTTTCAGATTCTATCACAGGCTGTGATAGAATTTCAGGACCTTCTGACCAAACCAGATAAAAGGCTCTCATACGCCAGATGTTGGGGGGAGAAAATCCTTCTATGCCAGGAAATTCCCTTTGTAGATCTTTGGCAAGCCGCTCAACCACGGCGCGACCCCATCCTTCAGCCTTCTGCCGTTCAACAATGGCCTTGCCGATATCCCAATATAGTCTGATCAATTCTCGGTTTGCCGCAAGCGTAGCTCCGACCTGGGCGGTGCGAACACGTTCCTTGATATCTGCAAGAAACTCAATATAATTCGCCGGAAGCAAAGATGTCTTATATTTTTTCAAGTTCTTGACCCCCATAAATCAGTAAATTCTTCCTTCCCCGCTCCCTTGTTCTTCGCCGGCCTGCCCGAACTTTTCTTTTAATATCTCAAAACCAGACACTGACTTCCTCACTATTATTGCTTGGTTTTGCGTTTCCTCAATTCTTCCTGGATTCTTCGTTTCACCATCTCTTCTCCTATATTTTCGTCATATCTGAAATAAATAAGAGATATGCCCAAAGTATCACACATTTCTTTTTTCCTTATATCTCGTTCCTGCAATCTTTTAAGACCCTCTTCCCCACCCCAGTGATTAACAGGACTAAAATGCTGGATTCCTTGATATTCGATGCCAAGGTTGAAATCTTTTATGAAAATGTCTATCTCAAGTCCGCCCAGAAAGTCCGGTCTATAGTGCCTGTGTATTATTTTCTCTGCATATAAAGATTGAACTATATAGTACAAAATTGTCTCGGTAATCCACGTTTCTCCTACTTTTCTATAGCCAAATTTCTGCCTGACCTCATTTTCTATTACATTCCAAATACGTCTCTTGCTTTTATCAAAGATGTTTTTAAGCTTTGTTGCTTCTTTGAGATCTTGCCTTTTCGCTTCAAACCAATCTTGTACAAATCCATCTGGATCGCTTTCAATCAAGTCTAATATCTCCTGCGGACAAATCTCCCGATTTACCTGAAATGAGAGATCCTCAATCGGTCTTATCCCAAATTCAAAAGCTTGTTTATTAATATACCAGCCAAAGGTCTGTTTGAATGCACCGCCATAGATGTCTGAGCAATATCGATATTTCGGGATTACTCTATTGCACTCGTGACATATGCCTTTTTCAAATTTTAGGTGGTCTATTACCCCTAAATCATTAGGGGCATTCTGCTGTATTAATTTTTTTGCCAGGGCTTTGGGGAAATTCTTTTCGTCAATAATACCTTTACCTCTAGACGGAACCGGGCAGTGTCTGAATAATCGAAATCTGAGATAATTTAATACAGCTTCTTTTGCACAGGCACATAAAATTAATTGCTCCTCTTCCTCCTTAAAGAACACAAAGAATGTACCGTAGGAGCCTGGATATAATACCATCGGATAGGGAAGATCTTCAATTGAGACTATATTGTCGCCTGGAACAATCTGTGGGTCGGATTTACTGTAATTATTGCATTCTGCCCCATTTTTGAGCAACAAGAGCATGGCTGAAACATTTTCATAAGAAAAGGCGCGATCAAAAGGTGTTTCACCTCGAATCGTCTTGGCATTAATATTAGCTCCATAGTCGATAAGCATTTTGATTGTCTCGTAATTTCCATTTTCTACAGCAACATGAAGTGGCGTTATACCAAATCTATCAGTCATATTTATCTCGGCACCTTGTGAAAGCAAGAGAGGAATAGACTTCAAGTTTCTCTTCCGTTCCAAAATCATTTTGATGATGGGTTGTTCTCTATCAGGCATTCCTATTTTCTCATTAATATTAGCTCCGCAGGACAATAATAAATCAATTATTCCCGTATTTTCCAAACGTGTAGCCCAATATAATGGTGTTGTTCCGGCTTGCTGTTCTTTCACATTTATATCCGCGCCGTTTAGTATCAATAATTCAACCATTTCCTCATTACCACTGCTTACAGCAGCAAAAATTGGCGTTTCTCCCTCTCTATTTCTAAGGTTAACAAGATTTTTGTCTGATTCCAGATATTCTTTGACCTTTTCAATTTTACCCTTACGGGCAGCGTCGTGGATTCTTACCGATGTTTTCTCTCTCTTGTTCGTTTCTGATTCTATTCTACTAACTTCTTTTCGGCAATCATCATCACTGATTGAGCCCATTGCTCTAAGAGCTTTGCATTTAATCTTTCTTATTTCTCGATTAACAGTGACTCTACTCGTTTCCATACACCGAGTTGTCTCATAAGCTTCGATTTCTCTCAGTGCCTCTGCATACATCATATTTTTTTGTAGTAGCTTTATTAAATCGCAATAATAAGATCCCAGCTCTCTCCAATAATCAAACAAGTTTGTTCTTTGAGCAAGTATCCTAAAAACTGCTATCCCTTTACGATAAATACTTATTGCTCTTTCCGGTTCTTTTTTAAAAGCCTGTTTTGCTTTTTGGAGTTTTTCCTTTAAGTGATTTCGCAAAATTCCCCGAGCTGGATAGTCCATTAAGCCGCGCTTATCTAGCTCCTCTTCAACTGCCCTTATGCGCTCCGGCACTATTTTGATTTTCTGGCAGGGAAATGAATTAATATGCTCATCCAATTCGCCTGCTGTGAGAGAAAATATGGCGTCTTCGCTCATTTTAAATCCTCTCTTCAGATTATGCTTCATCGTCGCATGCAGTATGAAGATATGGCGTCTTTGTCCCCGGATTCTCGTGTCCAGAAGACCCGCTTTATTAACTATAATGAATCCGCCAGTTCCTTGACGGCAGAAGTTTTCCAAACCATTCCCAAGTCTGATTCCTTATTTATCCTTCCACTATAAATACCTAAGAACTTATAAACACCATCCTTGAACACTCCCCCTCCTGTAGACGTCGCCACCCACCCTCCGCTTCTATACGCGATTACTGGTGAACCCGATTGTCCTGTTCTACTTCTGCAATCAATCAAAAAAACAGGCAATTCATCATAATTAATATCCGGTTCTGAAGCCATGAATCCAGTCGCCCAGACTGCGAGACTACCACCAGCTCGAATACCGAAGGGGAATCCAACGACACTTAATATATCCGCCATCCCCACAAGAATATCAGTGCCGGGATTAGAAGGATCATAGGGGAAAATTTGAACATCTTTTAATTGTGTTAATGGTAGGGCAACAAAATCGGCCTTGTCTCTCAAAAGTGGGTGTTCTCTCCATCGTGGACTTTCCTCTTCATAAAGTGGTTCTGTTTTGGCAACCCAACGACCTAGATACTGTTTGCTATTGTGCCAGATGGTGATTTGATTAGGAAGTCCCCCTGTGGAATGCAAGGGATTCCCTGTATGCTGATGCCTACCAGTCACATTGTGTCGATTTGTAATTAGTGTTGGTCCCCTCTTTGTATTAATGGTAAAAGCTGTTCCTTGAGCAAGTTCTTGATCATTGAAATTCATCTGAATATAGAGTGATTTCACTGAAGGTTCTGCGATTTTGGGTATAGTCAATTCCCTTACCCCCCTAATATTAAAAATGCCACCTCACATATAAACCCAACATTTTGTAAAAACCAAGCGATGACCCCATTGCCTCATACTTCTTCGCAATCCTTGTCAGCTCGCCTGCCTCATTGACAATCCTGCGGATCTGCCGCATCGGGAGCCCGGGAAAGTCGTAGCCCCAATTTAACAGCGAGACACTCGTGCTATAATAAATTTGAACTTCTCTCGATAGCCTTTTTCATGAATCTGGCATCGCACTCGTGACAAAGCGATGCACTCACTTGCTTTCCTTCTGGAATTTCCACTCCGTTATCAAACAAGCGCAAGTATGTTACATCTTGTATGGTGTTTTTGCCGCACTTCTCGCAAAAACGCTTCTCTGTTGTGGTGTAAAGCTCATCCATCTATATCACCTCTATTCAATGATCAATGACGTTATTTTCTGAGCATGAGCCTGTTTCGGCCAGTCTGGTATGATCACCCCAATTGCACTGCCTTATTTTTTCGCCCCCTTAACTAAAAGATATATTAGAATAATAGGAGCAAATATTCCTAACACCCAGCAACAACCATAACCCAAAAAATAGAACATTGTCCACCCCCCTCTCATTTTAATTTTCTATATGATTATTCATCATTATTAATCCATTAGGGATACGGCCTTGTCATTAAAATAATCTATAACTCTTTTTCCCACAAGAGATGTCTCCGCATGGTTCCAGGCCCCGCCGATAACGCCCCCTACAATAGGAAGCGTCTTTGTAATGATAGCCCGCTGCGTAAGCTTCAAACCAAGATATTTAAGAGCCAGCTTTTTGACAATTTTCAAAACCTCTTTGCTTATAAATTTTCTGATAGCCGCTCTAGTTACACCCATACCAGCACGAACCCCGGCCTCGCGGAGAAGCTGGCTTACCACCTGGCCCCCAAAAAGTGGAATTAGGAGCTCATATTGGGCATCTGGCTCATCAAAAAATGTTTCGTCAAATATTGTTGCGATACGGGCGGCCATTCCCAACTCACACCGAAATAAAATTCCCACATCTACAGCCGCAGCACCGACAGAAACCCATGGATTGCTTGGAGCTCCCGTCACTGCCCCGGTCAGTGTTGTTTTCCATTTGGTGCCACGTATTACTTTTTGTGCCAGTTCTTCATTTGTTAATCCCGTATATTTGTCTTTAAGGCCACTCACGTAGGCCTTTACTTCGTCAACATTAAACTCCAGAGCTGTATCAAAGGCTTGGGTCAGCGCCATTTCTGGATTCATATCATCTTCCTCCATAATTAGTTTCTTTTTACAAGCTCTTTATAAAATTATACCCAAAAACGGCAAGACCAACAACAATAGGAAATTGTTGAAGTTTTCATTGCAGCCCCCCTATCAATATTTGTTATATCTGTAATCTATTATACCAAGAAAGAGTGACACATATGTGTCACTCTTTCTTGGCACCTTTGGAAATAAGGAACTCAACTATTTCTTCGTGGTCTTTTATACTTGCATAGCGTAATGGTGTCCAATGGTCTGCATCTAGCACATCGACATCGGCCCCTTTAGAAATAAGCAGTTCGACAACTTCTTTATGGCCTTCTATGCTTGCACAATGCAACGGTGTATGGCGAAGCATATTCTTAGCATTGATGTCGGCGCCTTCAGAAATCAGCAACTCGGCCACTTCTTTATTCCCCTCTAGGCTTGCCCAATGCAATGGTGTGCCAATTGACTTAACATTGACTTTAGCGCCTTTAGAGATCAGCAACTCGGCTATTTCTTTATGGCCTTTTCCGATTGCATAATCCAAAAGAGTCCAACCATATCTTAACTTACCTGACCTAGCATTGACATCGGCGCCTTTAGAGATCAGCAACTCGGCTATTTCTTTATGGCCTTTTCCGATTGCAT